>JALWJI010000134.1 GCA_027081695.1 Acidilobaceae archaeon
GTATGGCAAAGGATAGGATACTAGCAGCGAAACTAGTCGGAGTAGACCTGAAAGGAGAGCTCAAGGAGAAAGGAATAGAGCATCCATCAGAGAACCTGTTGCCGAAACCAGATACGATCGCGCGGCTAGTCAACATGGTAATCGACAAAGAACTCCCCTATGATACAGTAAAGGGAATTGTATTACCCCGGATACTTGATAATCCCAATGTCACTCTCGACCAAGTTATCCCTAAGAAAGCTTCTATCTCCGAAGACCTAATAATAAAAATACTAAAGGAGAATAGAAGAGCGGTATGTGACTATCTCCAAGGTAAGAAAAAAGCATTGAACTATCTTGTCGGCGTAGTCATAAGGACACTGGGTAAGGTAGCAGTCGATCCACGAGAGCTAAGAAACATCATAGAGAAAACTATACTAGATAACAAGGAATACTTCTGCGAGAATAACAGCGTAACAAAGCCATAGGTTCGCAGTAACAATGAAAAGTAGAGATATTTTCAAAACATTAAGTCTACGCTTCTAACCCCTGTCTTTTATTAATGTTATTTGCTGATAGAAGTTAACCATATAACATTCTCTCTATGACAACAGAGCCTCCTATGCTCATCGGAAAATTATCTTTTTACATCCATACAATAATACACTTATTACAGAGAGTCTGGGCGTATGCAACGCATATTTTTGATATGCTGGGATCCTTCTTAGATGGTATTCTTCAACTATTGTTGAAACGTATATCCATAGTAGTAGGATCCAGACACTTAATAGCGTCCAGGGCAGGACGATTCCAATACCCAGATATATAGTAATGCTAGCCGAATAAACAGGGTGCCTAACAACACCATATGGGCCTTCAAAATACAATGTTTTTGGAGGACTAGGTCGTCGACGGAGAAAGTTTACTAGAGCGTATTTTCCCCCACAAAAGAAGCGATTGCTTCCTCCCTGGAGAAGTATAGAGTCCCGTATCGTTACTAGTCCAGCAAGAATCATGCACACAGCTATAGGGGCTAAATACGGTATATATGGCGGATTACCGATTAGTACGGTGAATAAAACCCAGCCAGTCCCAGCTATGGTCGTGAATCCCGCCAGTAAGGATAGTATTATGATCCAATGGTTGCATTTCATCCTTACATTCCCTTATTATGTAAATTAGGCATCTAGCTAGGTTTATCCGGTCTATTATATACTGGAGAGACATATCGGTAAACTATAAGTTCTAGAGAGCCACCCTAATATTAGTCTAGAGGGTGCATTATATTGCCTAAGGATATAGAAAAACTTCCTAAGAAACTAAGAGAAAACCTTGAACCCGGCGAGAACGTCCTTTTCTACACGAAGAAGATGCCTAGTCTAGAGAAGCCTAAATGGCTTGTCGTGACTGATCGAAGGATTATCTATTTTGATGAGAAAATCCTCGGTAGATACGATATGATGAGTATCCCTTATGAGAAGGTAGAGAAGGTTTATTTCGTTAAGGGAATTGCCTCAACAGATTTCCAGATCGAGCTTGAGACAGGTGAGATAGTAAAGATAGGATGGATGAAGAAGGATCAAGGAGTAAAGGTAATGGAAGCGATAAAACAAGCTATATCAAATATAGCTATTGAGCCACCGACACTCACAAAGAAAAAGAGTCTCACTAAAGAAGAAATGATTCTCGTTAAGCCTAAAGAATCAGTTGTTAGAGGCGTGACTGCGACACCGCGACAAGCAATGATAACAAGTGAAGAGAAGCGTGATCCATATGAAGAGCTACTTAAATTGAAGAAGCTATTAGATGAGGGGGTGATATCGCAAGAAGAATACAATAAGCTACGTGAAAAACTGCTTAAAGACATGGGATTATAAGACGAGAGCAAGTAAAGGGGAACCGTAATGGTTCTTCGCCCAATTCCTCAAGGTTACAGGTATTACTATGTGCTCCATCCAAGGCCTACAATAGTACTTTTGACCAAGTGTCCTAATGGAAGACTCAATATGATGCCGGCCTCATGGAATACACCTGTATCCGAAGAGCCTCCCACGGTAGCGGTAGCAGTGGATAGGGATTCATATACATATGAGTGTCTCGAGTACCATCCAGAGTCTACAATAAATGTTCCCTCTAGTGACATGCTCGATCTTGTTTATAGACTTGGTACTGTCAGTGGAAGAGATATCGACAAGATACGAGAATATAATATTCAGCTCGAGGAGTCTTATAGAGTATCGGTTCCTAGATGGAGAGATGCTTTGGCAAGCCTAGAAGCAAGGGTATATGATAGTATGGATGTAGGAGAGGTGAGACTGTATGTATTCGAGATTCTCGGAGTATATGTTGACCTAGACTTTTACACGAGGTGGGGCTGGGACTTTAGGAAAACAAACATACTACTACATGGTGCAGGAAGAAACTTTTACATTGTCGGGAAATGGATTAGAGCTGGGAAAAAGCGGGTGGGATAAACCTAGGATGAATCTAGATATTGTATTATGCCTTCTACACTAGGGAGCTGTCGTTGTGGCAGAGAGCATTATGACAGCGGTTGCAGCAGGCTGTGTCGGATAAAACATTACTCTAGCATTAATAATATAGTTATTATGAGAGTAATCGGCCGAGATACCACCTAGTGAGCCCGCCTGTGTATAAGTGGTCATATTTGTCCATCCATATGACTCAAGTGTCTGGGTAAGAATCTGAAGATCCTGTTGTAAATTGTTTGGGTTGAGTTGATCGATCACGACTGTGTATAGATAGTACTGGGTCATAGCAGTCTCCACGTAACCGCAGGATATATTGTCATAGCCGTATACCTCTGCCAGTGCAAGGTTTATGTCAGTATAAGCGTCGTGGAGGATATCGCTGGGATTAGGGACGCATCCGAGGTCTCCTGAAAAGGTTGTTGTAGTCTCAGTATTGCTGGTTGCTGGTGGTGTGGTTGTTCCTGTATCCCATGAATTCATACAGGGTAGAGTGCTCTCAGAGCTTATCTTTGATCCCTGCCAATTTCCGTGGTCTTGTCCTCCTCCAAAGAATTGCCAAGTTCCACTAGCAGAATTGTCGTTAATAGTACCTGTGAATGTAATTTGTGCCGTGCCAACGGCTCCAAGAGTTATCTGGTTGCCTTGAACGGTAACCGTTACAGGAAGCCAATCCGAGGTACGGTAGGGGCCATCGGTCATTAGGCAGCCTTCATACTGGCCTGGGCCTATTTCTTTTATTACCCATTTCCAGGTTCCTTGTCCATATGAGCTAGTATAGGTTCCTTGCCATGTGCCCTCAATACTTACCTGGGAAGATGTTCCTGTATCCGTGACAGTGTTTGAT
>JALWJI010000135.1 GCA_027081695.1 Acidilobaceae archaeon
CCAATGACAATATTCTATGCTCTGGGACAAGCTCGTGTTCAAGTATCCTCTTATCTAATCGTTTCTTCCTCGATCTCGAGACCAATGTTACACTATCCCCCGGAACCTACGCCAAAAAGAAGAGATCATATCCGGGGTTATAGAGTTAGCGGTCGAAATTTTTTGTATATGTTAATTAACCCTTATATACTTATCCGAAGCTATACATTGACATACATCGAAACAATTATGGAACACGCCCTGGAAAGACACAGTAAAATTATAAAAAGGGATCCTACAATATTCCGATAACTAGGCAATGGGCCCGTAGCTCAGCCTGGAAGAGCGGCGGGCTTTTAACCCGTAGACGTGCTGTGGCAGCTGGCCGCACAGGCGGAAGTCCCGGGTTCAAATCCCGGCGGGCCCGCCACAAACCCCCAAATAGCGGGGCTCCTTTCCTCTCATCCTCGGCTAAACTAACCACTGATCAGTATAGACTATCGTCGATACATTATGCATTATTTTAGGGAGACTCTTGAAGACTCCATAATTGGTGCCGGGAATAATGAATAATAAAATATGTAGCAGGGCAAGAAAATATGCTGATAATCTTATAGCAACAGTTGACAATCTGAAAAAATCTAATCCAGGCCTAGTGGAAAAATATCCTAAGCTATTTGACGCTATAGATCGCTATCTCAAAGACACCTATTACTTTATAGAGACCAACGATTGTGATACAGCCTTAGTCTCGGTATCCTATGCCGAGGGACTGCTTGACAGTCTTAAATACATGGGATACGCCGAATTCGAATGGACCAACATACGAAGAGAAGAGAAGACGGTCTTTGTAGGTGGCACATTCGACATAATGCACCCGGGCCATGTCAGGTTACTCAAATACGCTTCTAGCCTAGGCAAACTCTATGTCGTAATAGCGAGAGACAAAAACGTCCGAGAAACTAAGGGGAAGAAGCCGGTCTTGTCCGAGAAGAGTAGGCTTGAGCTAGTTTCCTCAATCAAATACGTTTATCAGGCTCGTCTTGGAGACCTACAAGACAAAATGAAGCCTCTCATGGAGATTAAACCTGATATCGTTGTGCTCGGTCCGGATCAACCATATGATCCTAAGGAACTCGCTAGTTATCTCGAGAAGCTCCTCGGAAAAAAGGTCGAGGTTTTACGTTATGACGAAAAGGAGGAATTCGAGCCCGGTCTAAGAAGTAGTAGCGACGTAATCAAGAGAATATGTCGGGGATCCTATTGCCTGAGCATTGGATGTAGTACACCTCCATGCCAGGAGGACCAGAAGTAATTCTCTTCTTAAGATCCTTCGTGATTTTATCGGCAATACGCGTCGGCTCCGGGAGTTTGCCTCTTCTCAGCATTGATTTAATGAGCCGAATACTAGTCATAAGAGAAACTCTGTGGCCTGGGCTTACAAATATTCGTTTTGAGCCTTCGCCTAGAACACCTGCAATAGGACGTTGTTCGTCGTCTACAACGTATATATAATTCCTTTCCTCGCGGTATTCCCCGTAGAGCTTCTTCTTTGCAACACCGATGGATGGCTTATCAAATACTACCCCTACATGGGTGGCAATTCCAGCTCTACGTGGATGAGCAATTCCATGGCCATCGACAACTATGAGATCCACGCTTATTCTTTTTTGAAGCCTGGCAAGTGCCGGCGCTAAGACTGCCATCTCCCGAAAGGCTAGGAGGCCGGGTATATAGGGGACGCAGACACGGGCAACTGCCGCGATACAATCGATGATTCTCATAGATGGATACGCCAAAGCAACTGCTACGCCGATGCCCCAAGAAGAGAAACGCCAGTTAGGATATGAAACATCGAGGCCTACAACGGTTCTTAATCGATTAAACCTGTCTTCGAGGACAGCGCTCTGCGCAATGTATTTTTGAGCTTTATATGCTCTTGACACATCAAATCTTTTCCTTACACCGGTGCAGGGATCAAAAACCTCGTCCAAGGACTACTGACCCTCGACGAGTCTGAGCTTGTAAGATTTCTCTATAACGTCGTCTTTAGTTATAGCTACGACGTCAATCCCGTCTCCAGTATACGAGTCCCTTTCTATCGCGGCTTTTACAGCCTTTACGGCAACGTTAATTGCTTCCTCTAAGTCTAAGTCGTCTCTATAGGAGTCCTCTAGGAATCCCAGCGCTATGGATGCTCCGGAGCCAACCGCTATATATGGCTCCTCTGTTAGCGAGCCTAGAGAGTCCAGTACGTAGAGACTTGTTTCTCCATCTGGATCTATACCTCCCACGATTATTTCTACTAGGAATGGGAATGCCTTATACGAGTAGAGTATCATGGATAATCTCTTGGCTATGCTTTTGACCGATGGTTCCTTGTTTATAGTCATTTTCATGAATCTGTACTCTGCCTCGAGTATTCTAAATAAGCCGCGTAGATCGCCGTATAGGCCTGCGAAGGCTATTCCAATACGTTTGTCCAACATGAATATCTTCTTAGCATTTCTGCTCATGACAAAGGATCCATACGCCATCCTTCGATCAGTTGCTAATACGACTGCGTCCTTCAGTTTTATCCCGACAGCTGTTGCTCCAAAATACATTGACACTATTATCATCACCCTTGTCTTTTCACGTCGCCTATTTCTTTCAATACCAGACTGTACTGGAGATAGCAGAGTAATTAATTATTTAGCATAATGACTCTGTGATAAACCCATAATTCCTTCATATCATTTCCGGGATAGACCCAGAGTCTATAGAGTATATCTCTCGAGAAACACGGATCAATAACTCGTACACTAAGCGATTAACAGGGATTATACTGTGCCACTCAGCATGAGTAGTCGTAGATGCCCGTATTGCAGATCAACAAGTCTAGTATGGGATAGTGAGAGAGGACTAGTGGTTTGTCAAGAATGTGGCTCCGTTATCAGCGAAAACACCATAGAGGACTTACCAAAGCCCAGGTACAATGATAAATCACTCTATAAGCAGAAACGACAAAGAAAAGTATACTGGCTCCCTAGAATACATACCGCACCCCGAGCCCGTAAATCAAGCAGAAAACATGTTTTCGAAAAAGAATTCATACACATAATCGAGTCCAGGGCACGAATCTATCTCAGAACCCACAACCTGGATCTAGAGGAGACTTCGAGGTTTCTCGAAACTACTATACCCGATCTCAAAAACAGAAAGAGACACGTTAAGCTGGCATTACTCGTTTACATTATCGAAACCCTAGAGGGCTCATCAAAGAAGAACGCCATAAGGACTGCTCACACGATAACAAGTGTCAATATAAGAACACTCGCTGACCTCATCCAGAGATATAGGAACCAATTAGACCGTGTAGAAGAATGGGTAGTGGAACATTGGAGAAACAAGAAAAAAGACCAGTACAGAAATATGTGAAGGACCCCGCAGCGGTAGCAAAGAAAATACACGTGCCGACCTACGATGAGATCCTAGAGAGAATTAAGTCAAGGTATCCTAGAAGAGGTAGAACCCTCTTCGATAGAGAAATGGCAAGACTGCAGGCTACCTTTGATATAGCCATATCGAAAACAGACTTTATAAGGGATCTTACTTGGCTTCTCGATTCGCTCCATCCTTTCTACTGGAGGATAATAGAGATAGACTTCGATAAGAGAAAGATACGTGACTCCCTAAGATGTATTAGCAGAGCTAGAAGACTATCGAGAGAGTTCTACGATAAATACCGTATTCACCTAATGGCTGCAGAGAGCAAGAGAGAACTATTCAGGGCTGGCTCCGAAGCTAGGGGACGTATCTTATCCCTGTACAAAAAATGCAGGAGATCTCTCGACTATCTCCGTAACCTAGTGATCTTCATACAACATCTTCCCGGAATAGACGCAGAGCTCCCTACAATAATTGTTGCAGGTGCACCGAGCACGGGAAAATCAACATTTATCAGGAGTGTTAGCAGAGCCCAACCCAAAGTGGCATCTTATCCCTTCACAACTACAAGCATACATATAGGCCACGTATATGTAGAAGACGAAAAAATACAAGTGATTGATACGCCTGGTCTATTAGATAGAGAAATAAACGAGATGAATCCCGTTGAGAGACGAGCTATAGCCGCCCTTAAAGAACTACCCGGAGTGGTATTGTTCCTGATAGATGTTAGTGGAGACCGATATATGAGCATAGCTAGGCAATTCAACCTGCTAAATACGGTTAAAGAACTAATAGGAAGTAAACCGATAATTATAGGCATTAATAAAATCGATATTGCAGACAGAGATTCATTAAGAGAGGCATTAGAGTATACAAGTAGGGGACTAAACAATGGGACAATTAGCGAGTATACTGAGCTCATAGCCAGCGATAAATCCTCGGCATATAATGTAATCCGGAGAATATACTCACGATATTTTTCATCGCGTCAAACCCATACCTCTAATTGATGCCTTAAAAGGCCTATTCGGTCCGCCACTATATTCTATTCTAATACTATCGCCTAGGATTAGCTCTAGTAATCTAAATACCGTTTCTGCATGACTTGTTAGTCTAGCACCACTATAATAGGAAGTGCCGGAAGCAAGAGCCATATAAACCGGCAACATGTCCGAGGCAAATCTATCCACGGATGCTCCCGTCAAAATATCGTCTACTAGCTTAGAGGCCGCTTCCTCGCCGACTTTTTCCGCGGGTTTTCCTTTTTCTCCAAGTGCATCTGCTCCCATTATCGACCTATCGAATATAGCCCAGAGAGCTATACCGCTTCCGGGGCCTAAATGAGGATCTTTTCCTTTCTCATAGAACTCCAACTTGATAACAGGCTCTATACCTAACCTACTCTTAATGTATGCTCGGGCAGACCTGGCTTGTCTCTCTGCAACATGCTGTGGAAGTTTTACACAGTGGCTTAATCCTTCTATACTCTTAAGTGTTCCACGTGTAGTTAAATCGACTGGCTTCAACGTTTTCGGCGGGTTTCTTATTCTTAGCTTTACGATGCCTCCTCCACGCGGATAGTGTCCTCGACGAACTAGCTCTATATCAACATTGTATCCAAATAGGCTGAGGAGTGGTGCGAATACCATCCTCATGTAGTCGATCGTGGGCGCCATTTTGACGTCTGTTCCTCCTCTTATCGTTGCCTCGACAGGTTCCTGAGCAAATGCCAGTGCAGGGAGTATTGCCTGGAGAAGAAGCGATATACTACCTGCTGTGCCTATGTCAAAGAAGTAGTTGCCTCCTCTTATAGTCCCCGGATAAAACTCTATGCTAGTACTACCCACGTATAGGCCCTTGGCTCGTCCACTGGTTACCTCTACTAGGGCTTTTATCGCGGTCAAATGCTGTGGTCTTAGACCGGGATTCTTTCGTTTCGCCCTAATATTGACGACTTTTACGGGAATACCGGTGACTGCGGAGAGAGCTATTGCTGTTCTAAGTATCTGACCTCCTCCTTCTCCCATTGATCCATCAATTATGACTAGATTGTTATCCATCCTCCATCAACCGCTTAATCCTCTCTTCGAAACCTAGCTTCTTAAGATCCTCCAGGATCTCTTCTGGGACACATTCGGTCCAGTCCTCGCCTTTAACTATCTTATTTCGGATCTCTGTTCCGCTACACATGTTTCTATTAATTAGAGGCTGTCTAATGACTGCGAGTCCCATGTCTTCGAAAAGCAATGAGACGAGAGGGTTCCTGGTCACGACTCCGTCAAAATCTGGTAGGAGAAGACGAAGGTACTGCACCCAGACTTTGTTCATGTTGATATCCGGAACTGGAACGATTTTGATCCTTTTACAATATTCGTCTCCTAGCCTTCTCCTTAGAAGTTTATCGAGTAGCATCCACCTTTCTCCGGCTGTCAATGGATTTTTTAGCGAGTGACTGTCCTGGGCGGAGCCTATAACTATTATAACTTCCTCGGCGTGGTCCAAAGCGAATTCTATGACGTGAAGATGTCCTCTATGAGGAGGCTGGAATCGTCCTGGCACCACAAGCCTCCTGTACTTAGCACTCTTCTGATTGTCTTTTGCCATACTCCCATCGCCCATTACGCTGAGTATTCCGAATCACTTGTAATGTCTATTCAGATTAATTTCCGTGAGCATCATTAAAGTTATTCGGATAAAATGACGCCAGCCCTGGAAGCTTCCAAAGAACAATAACGGTGCCTAGAATTGGATGACAAGATACGGATAGTACTGGAACGGGCGAGGAATGCTTCATATACCGCAAGAAAATTAGCTGAGAAGTACGGGTACCTGCCCTACATGATCGAACGATATATTGAAATGCTTGGACAAGACAACGTTATAGACCTACTCGAAGCAAATGAGTCTCCCTTACCCGAAACAATACGCTGCAATGATTACCTGATAGATTGCAACGAACTCAAAACCAGACTCGAAGAAAAAGGATTCAGGCTAACCCCTATTCCACAATTCAGCAGATACGGATACCGGGTAGACCATGCCCCAATAAGCATCGGAGCGACACACGAGTATCTCCAAGGATACTATTATGTTCAAGGAGCATCCTCAATGAGCATAGTTCACGCCATGGACCTACCCGTACCGGGAACAATAATAGATATGGCTGCCGCGCCCGGAGGCAAATCCACACAGATACTCCAGATGACACGCGACAAGAGCCTCTTAATAGCAGTTGAAAAGAACCCAAAAAGAATCAAGAGTCTCCGATCAAACATCCAACGAATGCGTTTCTCTAACTATATACTATTGAGAAAAGACAATCTGAGCCTAGACTTCAGCAACCTATTTGACTCCGTTTTACTAGATGCGCCCTCCACAGGCGAGGGAATAATTAGGAAAGACCCTAGGAGAAAAAAGAGTAGAGATATTTTGGATCTCATCAAAATACATGAACTACAAGTAAAAATGTTGAAAAAAGCTATAGAATTCGCTAAGCCTGGTGCATCGATAGTCTATGCCGCTTGTAGTCTTGCCGCGGAAGAAGGCGAGTTTGTCATCAACAGAATATTAGAGGAATACCCAGAGATAGAAATAGAGCCCCACGGCTTGATTGCATCCCAAGCAATAACAGAGTATTTCGGGTTAATACTCGATGATAGGATTAAGAAATGTGGAAGATACTGGCCCCATATTCACGGCTATGAGGGGTTCTTCGTATGCAAGCTAAGAAAGAAAAAATGATAAGAAAGGCATCCAGTTTAGAGAAAGGACTTATAGATGAGTTCTGCGCGTCGATAGGAGTAGAGCCTAGCAGATGCTATTCTCGCCTATACGTTCTTGACATCCGAGGAGCTCCATTTAAGGATGTATTCGACCCTTCCCCCAGTGTTCTCTCTTTCCTTAAAAACCGTCTTGGATGGAACGCATACAGTATAGGATTCTACCTAGGGATCCTTGGCAAAAACAACTTTGAACCCAGCCTTCCCCTAGCCCATAAACTGGCCCGCCTCTGTCCAGAAAAGATCAAATGCGTTACTCTGAATTCTGAAGGAGAAAAATACTTCCTATATGGAAAACCCGTGTTCGGTGAAAATATAATAGAATATAATTCGCTTGGACCTGTACTAGTAGAAAATACTCTTAGAGAAGCTCTTGGATGGGGAATACTAGTTCTAGAGGATAATACTAAATACGGGAGGCGCCTCGTTCTTAGACCGGTTAAAGACCTGGGATGGTATCTCAGAAAAGGAGGATGAGCAGAAATGCCATTGAAAGACGGAGACGTAGTATTAGTCCATTTCACGATAAAGGCAGTCGAAGGAGACAAGGAGGTAATCGTAGATACTACAAAGAAAGAACTAGCCGAAAAAGAAGGAATCTATGATCCAAACAAACAATATAGAGAAGCCGTCATAGTCATTGGCAAGAGCAAGCTTCTCGACGCAGTTGAAGAAGTAATAAGAGAGCTTGATGTAGGAACAAAGAAAGAAATCATAGCACCACCAGAAAAAGCCTATGGGCCACGTAACGAACAGTTGATCATTAAAGTCCCCGTTAAGACCCTTCGCCGGCAAGGCATACGACCAGTCGTCGGCGAAGAGCTAGAGGTTCAGGGTAGAAGAGGCAAAATCATAAGAGTAACAGAAAGATTCGCATATATAGACTTTAACCATCCTCTTGCTGGAAAGACCCTCAAAATAGAACTAGAGATAACTAGGAAACTAGAAACGGACGAAGAAAAAATAAAGTATCTAGCAACACGCTGGTTCGGCGTAGACGAAGAAAAAGTAAATGTAGAAGTCGAAGACAAAAAGGCAAGAGTCACCCTGCCCCCAGAAATAGTCGTATTAAAGGACCTGGACTCGTTACTTCAAATGTTCCTAAACGACATTTATGAAACGACTGAGCTCGATGAAGTTACTGTAGCTATAAACTTTAAGTTTAGAAGAGCACGAGAAGAAGTGAAATCCGAGGAAACCGAGGAAGCAAAGGACGAAACTGAAGAAGCAAGTGAGGAATCAAGTACTGAGAGCGAGGAAGAGGAGAAGAGCAAAGAGTAACACGCTACTTTAGTTAGAGCCTTAGTACCCTGCTCTAAGTAATAACACCTGTTTTTCTCGCTAGTTTTTCAGCGGCTTCATATGTAAGACCCGTTTCTCCGAGAATAGTGTACCTCTCGGGTCTTATCTTCGCCGCCATGACTAGGGCTTCTATTATATCGGTGTCTGCTACGCCTAGCTCTTCTGCTGTGACAGGAGCCCCTACTGTTCTGAGCACATGTCTTATCTTCCTCCACTTGATCCCATGTAAATATGCCATCATGATCGTGCCTACAGCTACTGCCTCGCCGTGCAAGGGTGGGTTTTTCGATATCATTGATAAGGCGTGAGCAAATAGATGCTCGGAGCCGCTCGCTGGCCTGGTGCTTCCTGCTATTCCCATTGCTACTCCGCTACTTACAAGAGCTTCTAAGAGTACCCTGTATCCTTCAGAGGTGCCTAGACTGATCTCCCTGTAGAACATGCTTACGTGTTTTGCGCTGAGGAGAGCAAGGCTTGCGGCGTATTCTCCATAGTATTCTCCTTTTAGCTTATGTGCAAGCTTCCAGTCTCTTACTGATGTGAACTTTCCGATTAAGTCTCCGAAGCCAGCGATATTGTTCCTCTTAGGGGCTTTCCTGACTATCTCTACGTCAATGTATATGAGTTCGGGCATCCTCGCCTTCTTCGAGATGGGTTTTTCGAATCCCTTTAAACTCACAAAAGGTGACGCTATACCGTCGTGACTCGCTACTGTTGGAATGCTTATCCATCTAAGGTTCAATATATGAGCGGAGTATTTCGCTAGATCTATGCTTCTTCCGCCACCGAGCCCCACCACTATATCGGGCGTGATTTCTCTGAGCTCCTCGATGAGTTTCTCTGCCGTGATCGTTGAAGCATCTTGTGCAGTTACCTTGTCTATTTCGAATCCTTTTTCCCGCATACTCTCCTCTACAAGGGGATATATCCTGCTGCCAACAATCTTACCAGTTATAACAGCTATCCTCTCTGAGTCTGGAAATAAGCTTCTCGCATAATCTCCAATTTTTCCAATTATGTTTGATCCAACAACAACTCTACGTGGCAGATCTATTATGTGGATTCCAGTGTTTTTCATTCTATACATCCTCATATCAGGTTGTGTTATTAGAGGGTATCCCGGGTTATATCAGTATACTGGGAGTGATCTAGATAAACCTATAACTGTTTAGTAGACACGTTTATCCCTGGTGACTATTAATCTATCCAGCAAGGCAGGTGAGTATAAGTTGATACCTGTACCAGCAGATAGAGATAACCTTGCCGCTAAGGCTATACATGGGACAACTACTGTAGGATTAATAGTAGGAGACTATGTAGTCTTGGCAGCAGATAAGAGAGCTACGGCCGGAACGCTTATCGCTAGTAGAAGAGTAAAGAAAATTGTAAAACTAACCGATTATAGTGCGATGACTATATCGGGTCTTGTAGCAGACGCACAGGCTCTCGCAGACATTATACGTGAGGAAAGCAGATTCTATCTATTAAGCAATGGCAGGAAACTCTCGGTGAAAGGTATCGCAACACTACTAGCAAATATATTGTTCTCCTCGAAATACTTCCCATATATTGTCCAGTTAATCGTAGGAGGATACGATACGCAGCCTAGACTCTATACACTGGATCTATACGGAAGCATAACAGAAGAAACATACACGGCTACAGGATCAGGATCGCCCGTTGCATATGGAGTCCTCGAATCACACTACCGTGAGGACCTTACACTCGACGAAGCAGTTACAATAGCAGCTAAAGCTATACGCTCAGCTATTCTAAGGGATTCGGCGACGGGAGACGGTATAGACGTTGTGATAATCGGTCCAGAGAATCACTTCGAAGAACGCTTTGTTCCGTTCAAACAATAATTTTAATAACCCTACTTCTTTACGTTTATCCACAGGGTTATCTCGGCCATAGAATTTAACCAGCCCTCTAAATAAGCCGTTCATGAATTGTTCCTCCCTATCATGTGTTAGGGAGGAGCATTATAGCGTAATGGACAGGTCTGCGCGACAACAAAGGTGTAGTAAGACATGACGAAATCAGCTGAAAACAGAATAGAATCCGGGAAAAAGCTCCGAAGAAGAATAATAATGGAGATCTGGAATGCTCTACGGCAAGCAGAGATAACAGGGATAGAATTCGAAGGTCCTGAGATCGCAGTATACGTCAAGAAGCCAGAATACATTCTTCAGAACGAGAACGTTATCTCAGAAATAGCGAAAAACCTTAGGAAAAGAATAGTTGTCAGAACAGACAGCAAGGCTAGAAAGCCAAAGGAAGCCACAATCAAGTATCTAATGGAACTAATACCTAAGGAGGCTGGAGTCTCTCCCTCGGACATCGAGTTCGACGAGGTACTAGGAGAAGTAAAGATACTAGCCCACCACCCAGAAAAAATAACAGATAACCAGAGAAAGTTCTCCAACATGGTTCTAGCCGCAACGGGATGGAGAGCACATATAATAAAGAAGCCTCCATTAATGAGCACCACACTAGCGTCAGTTCTAAGACACTATCTAAGCAAGTCCTCTGAGCGTAGGAAAGCACTAATGAGTATAGGAGAGAGAATATTCAGAGAGGTAAGAATCGGCACTAGATACATTAGAATAATAGGGCTAGGAAGCTTCGGCGAGGTCGGAAGAAGCGCTATATTAGTAGATACCGGGGAATCAAAGATCCTCCTCGATGCGGGTGCGTCGCCAACAGGATTCGGACCAGGCGCATTCCCATACTTTAGTGCTCCCGAGTTCAAGATAGAGGATCTTGACGCGGTCGTAATAACCCACGCTCACCTAGACCATATCGGTATGCTCCCGTTCCTCTTCAAATACGGGTATCGTGGGCCTGTATACATGACTGAGCCTACAAGAGACATAGCCATACTCGTCCTCAAAGACTACATAGAACTCGCGAGACGTGAGGGAAGAGATCCTCCATACACACTGAAAGACCTAGAGACCATGCTTACATATACCATAACCGTTCCCTATAATACTGTGACAGACGTGGCTCCCGACACAAAACTTACCTTTTCTAACGCAGGACATATTCTTGGTAGCGCAGTGGCACATCTCCACATAGGCCAAGGACTCTACAATATACTCTACACAGGCGATATAAAATACTACAAGATCAAGGGAGACACCGGGACACGCCTGCTTCCACCAGCAGCATACCAGTTCCACAGAGTAGAGACACTTATAATCGAGTCAACATATGGAGCAACAGAAACCCAGTCGAGGGGAGAGGCAGAAGAGGATCTTATTAATTTAATTAATGAGATATACCAGAAGAGAGGAAAGATACTTATCCCGGTAATGGCTGTTGGACGAGGACAAGAAATCTTAGCTGTATTAAATCGTGCACGTAAGGAAGGAAGAATTCCTGATATCCCAGTATACGTTGATGGAATGATCTACGAGGTCACGGCAATATACACGGCTTATATCGATCACTTATCGAGGACAATTAGAAATGCTATAGAGGAGGGAGAAAACCCATTCCTCTCCGAAAACATCATATACGTGAATGACCAGGCGCGTCGACAGGAGGCGTTGAACTCTACTGAGCCTGCAATAATACTGGCAACCAGCGGGATGATGCAGGGAGGCCCTATCATAGAATACTTCAAGGCCTTCGCAGAAGACCCACGTAACGCACTAGCATTCGTAAGCTACCAAGCTCCAGGAACCCTCGGTAGACGCCTAATGGAAGGAGAACGAGAAATTACATTTGAAGAAAACGGAATGCTGAGAACTATAAAGACTAAGATGAAAGTAGTCAGAATAGAAGGTTTCACAGGCCACGCTACGAAGAGTGAGTTACTGCTCTATCTAAAACATCTAAAGCCCAAGCCGAAAAACATAATACTAAACCATGGAGAATCAGCAGCATTAGTAAGCCTAGCCCACAATATCAAGCAGAAATGGTCGAAGCTAGGATTCAAGGGAGCACCAGAGATAATCATTCCGGAGAACTTAGAGTCAATACGCGTATATCCTAGAAACACACGGATGCATACTATGATACAATACTAGAATATTCACAGTTTCGAGGCATATTTCCATATTCTGTCTCCTGGCCTATGGATGTTCTTGATTGCTTTACCCTTCTTATTACCGCTCTCCAGTTTTTCACGTATAAAGGTGGAGTCGACGAGTGCTTCTCCTATTCCCACAGGAACACCTGCTTCCTCGTCCACTATTACTATTATTGAACCCGTATCGAAGTCGTCTAGACCTCGTATCCCTGGGATCATTAAATCTGCTCCACGCCCCACAGCGCTAGTTGCCCCTCTGTCCACAATTACTCTAGGCAACCACCCGTATCCTTTCTTGAGTAGATATTGCAGAACGGGGACTAGTCTTTCTCCTTGCACAAAGAAGGCAGGTATTCCCTCGACAATATAGAATTCTACTCCTCCGACCTCCGCATACTCTACCTTCCCAGGAGCCATGGACTTTATTGGAAACTCAGGATACTGTTCCTCTATCATTTTCCTAAGTTTCTTCAGCTCTTTCTTCGAAAGCACATGTCTACGGCTAACCCTTATCTCGTCGACACCTTTTACCATTACATGCACCAGATATTATCCAGTTTTGTAGGGCTAAGAATTTAAAAACAAACCATCACACCGACTATTGGCTGGTGGACAAATACAAGAAACCGAGCTGAGGTGAATACAAAAATGCCTGGACAAGGAGGAACATTCAGAGTACTACAAGAATTCTTAGACCAAGAAGTACTAATCAAACTCAAAGGAGGCAGAATGCTGGCAGGAACACTCGAAGCCTACGACGGGCACTTGAACATATTATTGAAAAACGCCCGCGAAGTATCATCAGAACCAAACAAAAC
>JALWJI010000136.1 GCA_027081695.1 Acidilobaceae archaeon
CCACCAGTCATACCTGTGATCATTAATGGTGCTCCAAGTTTCTTCCCGCAGAAAGAGGTCTCCAAGGATACATCTTCTAGATCGTACTCCGGAAGTGGTTCATGGACGAACCTGACGTATTCTAGGAGGGTTGATTCTTTTGACTCAACATTTCTTTCTAGCGTTATGCGTATATGGTCTAGTTTTCTCGAGAGCGTGAGTTTGTGCTTGTCGTCCATTTTTCTAGTCCTCCGATCTAGTAGCGCGAATAACGGTTCCTACGCTTTTGATATCTTGTCCTTTAAGGATTTTCTCGAAGCCGTCTGGATTAGTTATTATTATTGTCCCCCTGTAATGATGGGATAGTTCTAGTGCTGTCTCGAGTTTCTTGCGAAGACCTCCCGTTACATCTATCTTGTTATCTTCTCTTAATTCAAGATTTTTTAGGCTCGTGAGTGTTTCTAGGATTTTGCCTTCGCTTGTCATTACCCCCGGCTCATCAATAACGTATACTAGGCAATCAGTGCTGAGTATTGATACGAGGGCTGCCGCCAGATCATCTCCGCTTATAATATAGATCTTGTCGTCATAAGGTATTGCATCCCCGTAAGTTACGGGTACGAGCGATTGTGCATAATCTCGTATTATTGGCGACATTCTACAGTCTTTTACAGTAGGTTTATCGCAGAGCGTATGTGGAGGATGTAGTACGGCCGGTATGCCGTGTTTCAGGAGGGTCTTTGATACTTCTAGGGCCAACAGGAGCATCGAGTATTGTATTTGTGGAGCATCAGATGATTCTAGGACTCCTTTCTCCTCTTCTATTCTCTTTACTTCGTGGTGTCCAAAGCTTCCTCCTCCATGTACAATCGCGATTTTTCCTCCTTCCTCCAAGTATTCCTTTGTTATTTTTGCTAGTCTATCGAGAACGTCGTGTTTTATCGTGTAGCTTTTCGTTTTATCCGTGATAACGCTTCCACCAAATTTCACTACAATGGATTTACACTTGTTCTGCGTGGTGACCATGTCTTTTATTCCCCCACAAATTATATTCGTCTAGAAATATATAATGTCGAATTCCCCGGGAAGCCCAGGCGAAAATATGACATTCGAATACCCTGTCTTCTTTCTCGTTAAATCTCGCCAAAATAGCTCGGCTATATTATTATTCGCCCCAATAAGTGGCTCCAAGACTTTCATCAGGTCGTCTTCACTGCTTTCTTTTATGCGCATCGCAGCTTCAAGAACAATGGTTCCTATGAGATGTATTATTGCTCCATATACATCTGGCCCATAGTCCTCCATACTATATCTCTGGCTCTTAACTTTCTCCGTCTTGACATCTGCAAACCATTCTATCTTAGCCTGAGATATGTCTCCATATTCCTCATCGTTTCGGTACACTATTGTTCCGCCTTGTATTGCACTGTATCTAAGTGCGTCGATAACATATTCCCAGCCACTTGGTGGCTCAAAAACGTCGTATAGACGGGCATACTCTATGATCTCGTAGGTTTCTAGTGATTCGCCATGTATATCGGCTATCTTGTAGAGAAGGAATGCTGATAATGCGGCATATAATCCTCCTTTTGGTAGCTTCTCGTTTGATATACTTCTTATCTTTACAGTAGTATCCGTGAGTTCAAGTGCTTCTAGAATATTATTAGTGTAATTATAGAGTAGATCATCGATACGCTGATCAATGTTTATTGATATTTCTTTTCTAGACTCGTTTTTTATCTCATATTCTATGATCAACCTCTTTTTGAGTGGCGAGACTAGATAGGGGTTTTCACTCTTCTCTAGTGGAAGACCCAATATTATGATGGGCACGTGTAGCTCTGCTCGAGGCATAAGGATTCACCCAGGAAACGTACTAGGATTATATCTTATTGGGGAAACCATATTGATGCGTATCCTACTACCCATTCTTTTTCTCCTGTTATGTCCCCAGATGTCGCATGTTTGAGGAGCCTAGGCGTGCTCCCCTCCAGTAATTTAGAAAGTCTAATAAGTCCTGCTGCCGCTACTGGCCCACACATTGTTATATTATACTCGTCTAGTAAGCGGTATAGTTTCTCTTCGTCTCGTTCTAGAATAGCGTTTATCGCCATTAGATCTTTCTGGACAGATATTTCATGAGGTTCGTAGTGGTTGAAGTCAGTACTTGCAATATAGATCATATCTATCTTGTTCTCTTCTATGATTTTAGCCAGGGCTGATGCTAGGTCTCTGGCTACGTCTAGTGTCTGAACGTATATTGTTATTGGAACAATCTTAAACTCCCCGTCATAAATATACTGTAAGAAAGGCAACTGAACCTCTAGGCTGTGTTCATAGATGTGTGCATCGCTGTCGAAGCCAAAATAGCTACTGTGCTCAACCAATAGTTTTGCAGTCTCCATATCAACCTCTACATCGCCCAGTGGGGTTCTCCATGCGTCCCCTTTATACACTGCTGCTCCGATCCCTATGCCGTTATGATTGGGTCCTACAAGGACTATCGTCTGAGGAGGCTTCTCGAGAGAGAGTTTATAATATGCGTGTGCCGCAACAGGGCCACTATAGATATATCCCGCGTGTGGGACTATGAATCCGATACTTCTTCTATCGGTTCTCTCTCCTTCTTTTATAGGTAATTTGCCTGGTCCGATCGGGTGCATAAATGAGTACTCTATTGCTTTTACTAGTTCTTCTTTTGTTGCTGGATAAAATGTTCCCGCATGCGCGGGTCTCCTTATACGTTTGTACGTCATTGTATCTTGGCACCCTATACTATACTAGTGTGTTGTTGGACTTTGAAATTATTGTTTGGAGGATTAGATGAAAATATCGGTTTTGGCAACTTGCCCAAGTATATGTTATTGGAGTCCCCTGTAGAACAATAACTGAACCTAGATTTCTGGGAAAAAGTTTCTCGGGTAATTATTACCTCCTTATCTTACCAGCCATGAATGCCTCGTATTCTACGTCCAGGGAATCTGTGGGACCTATTCTTCCCTGGTTCCTTAGGATTTCTCTCGTCATTATCCAGTAGAGTAATGCCAGGCTTCTTCTACCCTTGTTGTTTGCTGGAATGACTAGATCGATATTTTCTATCTTATTGTCTGTGTCTGCAAATGCGACTACAGGTATTCCTATCTTTGAGGCCTCTGCTAGAGCTTGTCTATCCGTTCTGGGATCTGTCACGAGAACCACGTCTGGTTCCATGTAGTGTTCTAGGTATGGGTTTGTGAATATTCCTGGTATGACTCTGCCAGTTATTGCTTTGCATCCTACACG
>JALWJI010000137.1 GCA_027081695.1 Acidilobaceae archaeon
TGGCGACTGTGACTATTGCCGCTCTTATCATCGCATTACTGTTGCCTAGGGAAAAATAGTATTTGGGCATTATGGTTAGGTTTATGTTTTAGCTACTCATCCTCAGGGTATATTCAAGATTTAGTGGAGGTAAGTCATCCGGAGATACAGGAATCTCTACTAGTAAGGGATCATCGGATCCGAGAATTTCTTCTATTGTTGACGCTATCATATTGTTGTTTTCTACACGTATTCCTTTTATTCCGAATGCTTCTGCCAGCTTCATGAAATCTGGGTTCCCTAGTAGTGTCTCGTATATTCTTCCACCTAACTGTATTGTCTGACGTAGATATAGGACCTTGTAGGAGTTATCGTTTACTACTATTATTTTAACTGGTATTTTCTCTCTCACAACTGTCTCGAGATCTTGTACCGTCATCATGAAGTCTCCGTCGCCAACAACAGCTATTACCGGCCTACTAGTAGATGCCTGTGCTGCTCCTATTGCTGCGGGGAAGGCGTAGCTCATTGCTCCCAGGTTAGTTGCCGCTAGGAAGCTCCTCGGCTCATATATTTTCATATAGCTGTATGTGTAGAGTATGTGTGTTCCTTGTCCCGCTGCAATAATCCTATCACGTGGAAGTACACGGTCTAGCTCCTTGAAGAATAGGGCAGGATTTGGTCCATGATTATAACTCCTATTTAGTGCCTCACCGATTATCGTGTTCCACTGTTTCCGAGCTTCATTTACAAGTTCGTCCAGTTTATCCTTTGGCGTGAGGGAATATGACTCTAGTGAGTCTACAAGCTTTTCTAGAGCTATTATGGGATCTATTATATAATAGTCGTAGTATGCTGGTCGCTTCTCTACTAGGGGATCCAGGCTAGCTACTAGTATATCTCCTTCTGGAAGCATCGTATATGCATATGTCGTGATGTCATCAAACTCGTTTCCTAGGACTATTACTAAGTCGCTGTTCTCGAAAGCTCTGTCTGCTACCAGGCTCCCTCCACCGAAGCCTACTCTTCCAAGACAGCGTGGATGATCCTCGGGACATGCGCCACGGCCGTTTCCGCTTGTGACAATATATGCTCCTATCTTGCTAGCTAGTTTAAGAAGGGTCGACTGCTTGAATCGTGGATCCATCGAGAGCTCGCCACATGCTAGAATAACAGGCTTCTCAGCTGTTTCAAGGAGACTTAATACATCCTTCACGAAATCTTCCACTTGTGATTGACCGTGACCCTCCTCGTATATAGAGGATATCTCTTCACTTATCCTCTTAAAATAGGAGTCTGGTACATTGATTTTTGATTTCCAGATATCCTCTGCAACCTCGAGAACTACTGGTCCCTTTGGGGGTGTTAAGGCGTCTTTTACCGCTGACACTAGTGTTTCTGGCGTACTCGAAGGGTCTCCAAGATAATAGTATGATTTAGCTATAGGTCTAGAGAGTGATTCCTGGTCTACTTCGAGCCAGGCACCAGTTTTTCTTAATCGACGCCTGACTCCTCCAGATATTAATAGTAGGGGGACTCTGTCCCTGTATGCTATTCCTAGACTTATCATAGCGTTTAGAAATCCTGGGCCTGCGTGTACCACCGCTACCCCCGGTTTGCCTGTTACTCTTCCTTGGGCGTCTGCGGCGGACGCTGCTACTTGTTCGTGTCTTGTCGTTACGAAGTCTATTTTATCTCTGTAATTGTAGAGGGTGTCTATGAAGTCGATGACGCTTGTTCCTATTATACCATAAATCCTAGTTAGCCCGATGTGATGGAGAGTTTCTGCTAGTAGACCTGCTACCGTATATTCGGTCGACATAGTGTGCTCACCTACCGGCTATGGATAATGAGTGGTGATTCTACGCCTGCCTATAGGTTTACTACTGCTTGTGGTTTTTCTCCCATTAATACGCGGAGAACGTTTTCTACACTGAATCTAACAATTCTCTGGCGGGCATCAGTATTGGCTCCTGCAATATGAGGTGTAAGTATAAGGTTAACGTTAGGATCTTCTCTGGCTAGTTTCAATAATGGGTGATCGGGTGGTGGAGGCTCCTTTGTATATACGTCTATGGCTGCTCCGGCTATCCAGCGTTCTTTGAGAGCTTTTGCTAGGGCTTCTTCGTCTATGAGCTCTCCTCGTGATGGATTTATGAGTACTGCGTTGGGTTTCATTGAGCGAAGCTCTCTTTCACCTATTAGTCCACGTGTCTCGTCTGTGAGAGGTACATGTATTGATACAATATCTGATTCTCGAAGGAGTCTTCTTAGGGACTTGTACTCTAGACCATATTTTTCTTCGAATTCTTTGTTTCGATACTTGTCATAGTATATTATTTTTACTCCCCATCCAGCTAGACGTTTAGCGACTTCTCTTCCAATCCTCCCTAAGCCTATTATTCCCCAAGTTTTATCGTAGAGATCGTATGTTCCCATCTCCATTAGGTCCCACTGAGGCCACTTTGCCTCTAGCGTCTTTTGATGAGCGTATACGAGGCGTTTTAAAAGTGCGAGCGCTGCCATTATTGTGTATTCTGCGACGCTAACAGCGTTCGCTCCTCCTGCATTAGCTACTGGTATACCTTTTTCTTTGCAGGCCTCGATATCTATGTGATCAAAGCCGGTGCTTGGTTGCTGGATTAGCTTAACTTTCTCCATTACATTGCATAGCTCTTTGTCTATCTTCATCTGGAAACTATAGTCTCCTAGTACTATGTCTGCTTTCTTCAATGCATTGATCACTTCGTCGCGGGACTTCCCGAAGACTCCTATGACCTCGAGTTCTACTGGTTTACCTTCGAGATAGGGCATGAAGAAGGCTTTGATGAGTTGCTCCGGGAGAGGGCTCATGCTTACGATCACGTATTTCTTAGTCATATAACTTCACCTGTATAGAGAACCTGAGAAGTTTCTCCCACTAATATCCCATTCATATAATTGTATAGGATCTATGGGTAGAAATATCCTTGAACTTCTAAAAATATAGATAAATTTATGTCCTGAGAAGATCCATTCCATAAATTTATCACGCTTCTCGTGGTCATCCAAGTAATTCCTCGATCAACGCTAATACTAGTAGAGATAATCCTAGGGATCCTGCTATCGATATCCATAATGGCTTCATTGAGCCCAGAACGATCCCCGATATATATAGTTGCATGGCTGGAGCACTCAGTACTGCTACTGCTACGGACGGTATCAATATTCCGCCGGTATGGACTGCTATAGCACTTGATACTCCTACTATTGGTGCAAGATAAAGGGCGAACCCGATA
>JALWJI010000138.1 GCA_027081695.1 Acidilobaceae archaeon
CTGGGTACTGGAATATTATGCCGTGTTTTGGTGGTCTTCCACCGGTTCTTAGGGCTCGGAAGAGTGCTTTCTCTGCTCCTAGTACCTGTATGGTGCTGGCTGGCATGCGTGCTAGTTTGTCGAGTCCCCCGGCTAAGCTGATTAGCCGTGCTCCTAGTAGCGGTCCTACTATTGCTGTGATGTTTGGTGCTACCTCGTTCATGACTTGTTCGATATATTCTGTTAGGTCTCTCCTCAGCTTGTAAAGTTGGGCAGTTATTTTGGCTAGTGTCTGTACTGCTTCTACGTCGAATTCTGATAGATCTGCTCCTATACTGTTCTTTGCTGCGTCGGCTATCTTCTTGGCTTTAGCCTCGCTGAATCCTAGCTCCTTTAATGCTTCTTCGGTAATATTGGATCTATGTCCGAGCTCTGCCACAATCTTGACGTAGTCTTCGTGTTCTCGTACGAGGTCGTTGAGTTCAGGGAAGTGTAGACTGTACCATTCCCTCAGCCTTGCTACGTATAGGTTTACGGTCTTGTCGATATCATCGATCGCTCTAATAGCCTGGGCAGCAAGCATGTCTCTTTTCTCGGCGGCTCTCCTGAGTTTCCTACGGGTATATTCTAGTTCTGCTTTGAAGAGCCAGTCTGCAAAAGCTTCTTCGCTATCACTGAATCCTGTCTCCACAGCGAGTTTGAATAGATTCATCCTCGCGGTTAGTGCGGCTTTATTTCCCGGCTCTACTGCAACATCGAATCCACGCTTCGATATTGTTCTCGCTATATCATCGCTCTCAACTATTATCTTCTTGACTCCTTTTTCGGATAGTTTGTCTAGGAGCTTGGAGAGGGCTGCGTACATTTCTCCATTCTCTATTCTCATACCCTGATCTACTGCCTCGTCCATGTCGCGGGGAGCAAGCTCGTACTCAACTATGCTTCCATCATCCCTCAGAGCAAACGCTCCGATTATGAGGTCTGCTAGGTATACTTTTTCCATTACTAATATCACCCTTAAACTACTCCGATACAATAAGAAGACGTATTAGATAATATAAAAAGATACACGAGATCTTGGTTTCCCCGTATGTTCTCTGGGTACCTAAACATGCACGGTTTCTATGATCTTCGATTACACGGATAGAATACTTTATATAAGGATTCTAGGGACTAGACGATTGCATGGTGGAAGAATCATGCCGACACACGGATCAATGACAAAGGCAGGGAAGGTCAGGAAGCAGACACCAAAAATTGAGGGTAAACAGAGGAAGGGCTTACCTCCAAGAATTAGGAACAGGATAAGATACATTAACAGGTTCATAAAGAGGAAGGAGGAAGCCACTATACGGAGGAGAAGAAGGTAAACCTAATAGAGCCACTCTAAATTAATGTAATTTTCCAGCGACAGAATTCTCTCTGTAAATTAGTTTATCGCACAGATTCACTTCGTTATTCTCCAGACAATAAAATTAAGAGATAGACTAGGATTGTCTGTCCTTTCTCTTCGATAATCGTGTCCGTTTAAAGTCCTAAAATATCATGAATGTGTATTGGGGAAAGCGGAGTGTCACACGGATATCCTGTTAAAACAAGTGAATTGTTGGATGAAAGGAGCCTTAAGCCAGGAGACAGGGTAAGGATTATTCGAGATGATGGGCTTGTGGTTGAAGGAATCCTCATGCCTAGATACGAGGTTATCCGCCGCGACGTGGTAATAGTTAAACTCGACAACGGCTATAATATCGGTATAAGACTAGACAGGATAAAAACTATAGAAAAAGTAGAGGGAACGACTAAGATAACGAAGCCAGGTAGCCCTGCTCCCTTAACAGAGGATCTTAAGGCTTCGCTGGATAAGAAGGTATTTGTGATAGGTACAGGAGGAACAATAGCTAGCAGGATAGACTATGAAACCGGGGCTGTGAAACCATACATAAATGCGGCCGAATTAATAGAGGCTATCCCTGAGGCGGCACAATATGCGCAGATATACGCCGAGGAGCTTTTCAGTGTATTCAGCGAGGATATAAAACCGTATCACTGGGAGAAAATCGTAGAGCGAGTTGCAAAAGTGATCGAGGAGGGCTACGACGGCATAGTAATCGCGCATGGAACCGACACAATGGGCTACACGGCAGCAGCCCTATCGTTTGCCTTCCACAAGGGCCTACCTATACCCGTAGTACTTGTAGGGGCTCAAAGATCGAGCGACAGGCCCAGTAGCGACTCGGCCTTCAACTTTACAGCCGCAGTACTCACAGCGGTAAATGCTCCTTTTGCCGAAGTGGTAGTCGTAATGCATGGAACTCTCAGTGATTCCTATGCCCTGGCCCACAGAGGTACCAGAGTTAGAAAAATGCATTCAAGCAGGAGAGACGCGTTCCAAAGCATAAACACGCTCCCCCTCGCTAAAATCTGGCCTGAGAACGGGAAAATCGAGGTTCTAGATAACAGATATAGGAAAAGATGGGAAACCAGTCTAGTAGTCGAGAACGGCTTCGACGACAAGGTCGCCTTAATCAAACATTATCCTGGAAGAATAAGTGAAATAATCGATATTCTCGTCGACAAAGGATTCCACGGAATAGTTATTGAGGGAACAGGTTTCGGGCACGTCGACCAGGAAGCAATAAAGAGCATTGAAAGAGCAACACAGGCAGGTATACCCGTCGTAATAGCGACACAGACGGTCTTTGGAAGAGTAAATCTAAACGTATACAGTACAGGTAGAAAAATGTTGAAAGCAGGAGCTATATCCATCGAGGATATGATAGCTGAAACTGCATATGTGAAGCTATCATGGACACTAGCCAGAACAAGAGACCTAGAGGAAGTCCGACGAATCATGATGACTAATCTCTCATGGGAAATAGGCGAGAGACAGTCTCTCAGATACTATCCTACATGGTACCACGATAAACTCTAGGCCTTGGAGGTGCTAGGCAGTGACTAGGAAAATAGATTATGAAAAAATAGGCCTCCTAGTAGGACTTGAAATTCACCAGCAACTAGCTACAAAGCAAAAGCTCTTCTGTCCATGTCCGGCGGAGCTTAGTGAAGAAGACCACGATGAATTCGAGAGGAGGCTTAGACCCACTAGAGGAGAAACAGGTGACATAGATATAGCAGCGTTATTCGAGTGGAGGAAAGGAAAATACTATCATTACGAGGCTCCGACAAAGCATAGTTGTCTAGTAGAGGCCGATGAAGAACCCCCGCACGAGATGAACAAAGAAGCAATAGCTATAGGAGTAGCTATGGGTCTGGCCTT
>JALWJI010000139.1 GCA_027081695.1 Acidilobaceae archaeon
GGACTAGTATTGTCTTAACCATCCCCATGTTGACTGCTTCCTCGACTTCTTTTTCTCCATAGACGACCATTCCAGTATCTTTTGCGAGATGCTTCTTGAATTCCTCGAGTGCATTTATCGCGTCTCTATACTTTTGCACCTGAACTATGCTAGACGCCTTCATCACGACTTCTTTCAAGCCTTGATCGCCCTGATATGCTACATCGACAAGATCCCTTGAGACGAGTTGTTGGAGCCTATAGTCGAGATACTTGCCTTTTACAAACTCGTTCTTTGCAAGGCCCGGGCCAGCAACGATTATTCCTTTCAGCTTGCCTTTCTCAAGGTATGGTAGGAGCTGCCTCCCGGCGTGCTCTGCAAATCTCTTGAAGAAGTTGTCGACCATCTGTTCTATTATTCTGTCGAATCTCCTCTGGCTCTGTCCACCCATCTTGTGTTTGCCCGGTATATAGTCGCTTATCTCCTCGAGAACCTCCAGCCTAGTACCCTTCAATATACCTATGGTTCCCTGATCCCTCTCCACGATCAATATACCAATTACGTCCTCGGCCTCAACCATCTCGTCTAGGAAGTCCGTGATAAACCTCTTATCCGTCCTATAATAGAATACTGGAACCTTCTCCGGCGGGCTGAACACATAGCATATGAAGTCGCCTGTATCCATGTTCTCTCCACAGAATAATACTAGTCCATTAGGCGGAACCTTAGGTATCATCTGGAGCCTATCCATAGCCGCGGCAAGCGCTCTTTTAACCGCCTGCCTAGTCCTCTTCAACTTTATGTTGTCTGTTATAGAGTACTCCTGCCTGAGAAGGCTCATAACATCGCTTATGGGCCTACCAGGCGGTATATAGAGACTCAGTAACACTGTGGCAGGCGCACTCCACTGTTTGAGCTCCTTCAGTATACTCTTCAGCTGCCGCTTCGTCACCTGTAGTTTCTCTATGTCCACCGTCGTCCTTGCCATTCTCTTTAACCCGTTATTCCTTCCAGTGTCTGGGCGAACTTATATTGTCTTAGCCCAATAATATAACAATATACGGCTTGGAGGGAACACCCATATGGTAAGAATACTAGAAACAGACTGCCACTGCCCAGACAGGAAAGTTATAGAAGAAGCAGTAAGGGTACTCAAGAACGGGGGTGTGGTAGTAGCTGCTACAGACACATTATACGGCTTACTCGCCGACCCCTTCAACGTCTCAGCGCTCGACCAGGTCTACACAATAAAGGAGAGGCCACGTGACAAGCCACTGCCACTACTACTGGGGGAATCCCATCATGCCCTTAAGATTATAGAGCCCTCTTCCCTCTTTTGGCGCTTAGCTCTCAGGTACTGGCCTGGACCGTTGACGCTCGTAGCTAGAGCCAAGGACTCGTTGCCGAGTCATCTGTCTCGCTGGGACAAGATCGGTGTAAGACTCCCTGATTGCCCGCTTACAAGGATCCTCGCAAAGGAGCTCGGGGGAGTAATTGTTGGTACCAGCGCTAATAAGTCCGGCAGAGAGTCGCCTGTAACGGTCTATGAGTCTGTCTCACAGCTAGGTGAGCTTGTAGATCTCTATATCGACTCGGGCCCCACCTATAGACGGGCTCCTAGCACGGTGGTAGATACTACTGGAGGAAAACCAATCGTGTATAGGGAAGGATACATTACTAGGGAAGAGTTAGAGGAAACATTAGGCCTAGCGTAGGAGTAGGGCCAGTATCGCCTTCTGGATGTGGAGCCTGTTTTCTGCCTGATCCCATACCAGGCTCCTTTCCCCGTCCATAACCTCGTCTGTGACTTCTTCTCCCCTATGGGCGGGTAGACAATGCATGAATACAGCTTTGCTCCCAGCATGCTCCATGAGCTTCTCGTTAACCTGGTACGGTCTTAGGAGCCTTATCTTGGCTTCCCTCTGCTCTTCCTGGCCCATGCTCACCCATACATCGGTATATACTACATCGGCTCCCTTAACCGCCTCGTAGGGATCCTCATAGAATTCTATCGACGCACCCGATTCAGCCGCCGCCCGCCTAGCACTAGCAAGAATCCTCTCATCGGGCCTTAGCTGTGGAGGCGAGGCGATCCTTATGTTGACTCCCAGCTTAGCTCCAGCAACAAGTAGGCTATGCAATACGTTGTCGCTTCCATCACCGACAAATACCAGTGTTACTCCCTTCAACCTGCCGAGCTTCTCGAAGATAGTCATATAGTCTCCGAGGGCCTGGCATGGATGGCTGAGGTCGCTCAAGGCATTAATCACAGGGACATCCGCGTATCTAGCGAGTTCTTCTATCTTAGAGTGCTCCTTTACACGTGCAACTATGCCGTCCACGTATCTAGAAAGAACCCTCGCAGTATCCGCGATGGTCTCACCACGCCCTAGCTGGAGATCCCTCCAGTTAAGGTAAAGAGCACGCGCGCCCAGCTGAGTCGCAGCTACCTCGAAGCTTACTCGTGTACGTGTGCTGGGTTTCTCGAATATCATCGCGATAGATCTACCTTTGAGTACGGGGATTACTTTCTCCCCTGCATAGTATCTTCTCTTAAGATCCAGGCCTGTCTCTATAATGGCTCTTATCTCGTCGGGCGAGTACTCGGTTAAGCAGGTTAGGCTTCTTCCCTTCAAATTATACAGGGTCATGCAGATTTCACCGTATACTATGGCGTAGTAGACGGGTTATTTTACCTTGAATACAACTATACCCTTCACGGTGTATTAGAGGAATGTATAGGCAGAGGAACAGGGAGAACAGGGCTATAAAAGAAGCGTTACTAGGCCAAATCCCAACCAACAACATAGACCTTGACGAGATCGTGGAATGGCTCTGGGAAGACTTCGGCATAAGGGCTAAGAAGGACTGGGAACAAATAAAGAAAATAATATTGAGAGAAAAAGAGATCACGCCCCAGGACCTAGCCGTATTCATGATAGATAACGATATATTTCCCGAGGAGGGCGCATGGGATGTCATGCCCCGCAGAGGCCTGCGAGGCCGCATCGCTAATAGAGAAGATTAGTTCTCCTAGGAGAGGAGGACTCAAATCCTATAGGCCGGGCCACGTAGTCATACTCCTCAAACTCCTCAGGGCACAGGGGCCTCTTGGAAGACCCAGGCTCACCCGGCTACTGAGCCTAGGAGAGGCGTCTATCAAGACTCTCCTCTCAGAGCTCGAGAAAACGGGACTAGTAGAGAGGAGTGGGAGAGGACACATCCTTACGGAGAAGGGAGAGAATATACTCTCCGCGATAGAAGACACTATAAGCCT
>JALWJI010000140.1 GCA_027081695.1 Acidilobaceae archaeon
GATTCGTCTCCTGAAGCTATTATTCTGCCCTGGTATATCACGCTTATTTTGTCTGGTTTAACATACTTTAGGAGTCTTGTATAGTGTGTTATGAGTAGTATTCCTTTCCCCTGGTCTCTTAGCTCTTTTATTATCTCTGCTATTCTCTTGACTCCATCTATGTCCAGTCCGCTGTCCGGCTCGTCTAGGATCACTATTTTTGGGTCTACAAGTAGTGCTTGTGCCATCTCGCTCCTCTTTTTTTCTCCACCGCTGAATCCCTTGTTTACTTCTCGTCCTAGGACTTCTCGTGGTAGACCTACTTTCTCTACGACTTCATATATTCTCTTGAGTGTTTTCGGCGAGGATAGTTTGAACAAGTCTATTTCGCCTAGTCTCTTATTAATTAGTGCTATGAGGAAGCTACTGAATCGTAGTCCTGGAACAGCTGGTGGTTCTTGTAGTCCAATGAATATGCCTCGTAGGGCTCGTTCCTCAGTTGGTAGCTCTGTTATGTCTTCTCCGTCTAGGTATATTTTTCCGTCTATTATCTCATATCCTTCTCTGCCCATTATGGCGTATGCAAGCGTTGATTTTCCGCTTCCATTAGGACCCATTAAAGCGTGGATTGTCCCGGGTTCTATTGTTAGGTTGACATTCTTGATGATTTCCTTGTCTTCAACTTTTACTTTCAGATTCTCTATGCTTAGTCCTTTCAACTCGATGCACCCGCTTTAACACTGTTAAACAGGTTTTTTATAGCCATCCTATTTACACCAGTCACTACTCGACAAATAATAATTACCACTAGAAACAAGATCCCAACGGATAAAGATACCTTCCTAGAGAATAAACTCTTAGAATCCTAGCATGCTACATTAATAGAACCTGTATCCTGTTGGAGGAACCCTGCAGTCTCCTTCCTCTACGATCTTGACTTTAGGACAAGATGCCTGGTTCTCAGGTATTTTCTCCTCGGTGATTATAATAGACCAGGCTTCGAGCAGATCTCTGTCGCTAATCATCCTAGGTTCTCCTATACTACCTACGGCGCTAACTCCAAGAGAGGTATTGATATGTTGCCTGGCTATTGGTAAGACTCCTCTCGACGATTTAAAGAACAATATTGCGCCTCCATATAATATTGTGAATAGAACTACTCTTGTCTCATCATCATACTCATCTAGACTGCTCTCTCCATTAAGTATCTTGTAGACTATTACTTCTATATCTCTTAGTTTATCATGCATGCATCCTTTAATCTTAGATTGACATTCTACTGGGAATGCTATTTTGTAGTGCTCGGACTCAAGATATATGATTACTGGATCTATCTCGAGGGTCATTTCTCCACCCGTCTACCATTGCCAGGTGTTTAGATGTATCCCATGTTCCCGTAATCGCTTCTCTTCTGTACCTGTTTGAAAGGACCAAATCTACTTGATAGACCTATTACCAGCATTGAGAACATGTTCACTAGTTTCCTTACAGAGTCGAGGAATTCCTGCCTCTCTAAGGACTCGTGATATATTAGCTTGGTGAATACAAAGCTCTCGGGCTCTAGGTAGGACGGCTGTGCTAATATGAGGCATTCTGGACACATCCTTTGCAAATCGGATAGTAAGCTGTAAATTATTTCGGCTCTTTCCTGGACTTTCAGATTTTTTAGTCCACGTTTATGGTGATCGCTTATCATGACTCCGAGTGTTACGACTATTCGATCTTTCTTTGTTTTGGGTTGTTGAATAATTATGTTAGCTCTTAAAGGGACCTTGCTGGTGGCTCTTATTATCCATTCTATAGGTGCATTCGGAGGCGGTGCATCTATTTTTACTTCGTAGTCTTCATCGGCTAGCCATCCGAGGATTTTATCTCTAAGCTCCAACTGTTCTTTCACCACTCTCATTATATGCGTAGAGCATCTACGCTAATAATATCGGTTACTCTCTATTCGTGGAACTCTATAAGAGTATACTGTAGCGTTATTATCTCGTATATCGACAATATTACTCCATGGGTGTGTACATTATGAGTCATGGTAGATCCGTTCCTTTGAAGAACATACATGAGGAGCTCGGAGCGTCTTTTGGAGAATTCGCGGGTTGGGAAGTTCCAATGATGTATACTAGTACTATAGAGGAGCACCTAGCAGTTAGGAACAATGCTGGCGTGTTCGATATCTCCCATATGGGCAGAGTAGTCGTTAGAGGCCCTGACGCAATAGAGCTGCTTGAACGTCTCTACACGAAGAAGATCTCTAAGACTAAGCCAATGTTCATGAGCGGGCCCACACTTGCACTAAACGAGTATGCTCGCGTAAAAGACGATGAAATGTTCTATAGAGTATCCGATGAAGAGTGGCTGTTCGTGCCAAATGCAGCCGTAACGAAGACCATGATTAATTATCTCAAGTCGAAGGCTGAGGAGTATGGTCTTAGAGTTGAGGTAGAGGATTTAACTGAAAAATATGCTATGCTGGCTCTGCAGGGCCCTAAAGCTGTAGAGTATCTATCGAGGATAGCTAGTAGCGAGGTAGTAGATCTTAAACCGCTCGAATTCGTCTTGGGTGCAAGTATTGCCGGCGTAAATACGTTTCTCGTTAGCAGGAGTGGATGGACTGGTGAGGACGGATTTGAGATCTGGGCTGAGCCTTCCAAGGCAGGAAAGATACTAAGGGAGCTGGTAGGATTAGGCGTTAAACCTGTAGGAATTGCTGCGAGGGACACGCTTAGGATTGAGATGGGATTCGTCTTGGGAGGCCATGAGTATGGAGAAGACCCCCTGAAGTATCCATGTGCATTGAGCCTAAGATACGGCTTGGGCGCTATAGATTGGGACAAGACAGGGTTCGTGGGAGAACCCGCTCTACGGGCGTGTAGAAAGGAAGGAGTACGATGGATTAGGATAGGGTTCGTGATGAAGAAGAAATATGCTAGATTCATACCTAGAGAAGGCTATACGATTACTGTCGAGGGAGTAGACGTAGGATGGGTTACAAGCGGAACATACAGTCCTATCCGTAAACGAGGACTTGGCATGGGATACATAGATGTACGTTACGCGATCCTGGACGAGCCCATCACTATTGTTGACCATAGAGGCAGGGAAGGAATAGCAAAAATCCAAGAGTTCCCCTTAATACACAAATAGCCGCTATTTTCTCTGCACAATTTTCTCTGCCAACTTCTCAGCAACATAATCGGCGTCTACACCTTCAATAGATACAAGCTTGTCCCTAGATTTTGTTCCTCGTATAATAGAGACTCG
>JALWJI010000141.1 GCA_027081695.1 Acidilobaceae archaeon
ATCTAAGAATGTTTTTACCAGCAAAAGAGAAGAAGACATTTCTATACATCGCCTTACTAATTATAGGGATAGCTGTATTCGTACTAGGTACACGTATAGCATCAACAATGCTTGAGAGCGTCGGTATAATAGTTATTATTATCTCTCTCATGCTCTTATTCATAATGCCCTTCGTGAGAAAATTCCTCTCCGGTCCAAAAGTAGATCTAGACCTAGTATATAGTCTCCTACACATGAGGCTAGTGGCTTCCGGAAAGAACCCAGCAGGTAAAGTTCTAGGATCGGTATCTGATCCTAGTCTTTATGGAATCTACTCTAAGACATTTGCAAAAGCAGTCGTACTAGCAAGAGAATGGGGATATAATCTCTCAGAGGCACTATCATACATCGCCAAGAATATAACGGAGAAAGCCTTCAAAGAAGTGGTCCAGAGACTTGCACTCACAATAAAGCTAGGCGCCGACCTAGAAACATTTCTGGAAACTGAATACAATACTCTAGCGCATGAATACGAGTTCCAATACCAGAGATCACTTAACAACATGAGAGTACTATTAGGAGTTTACGTGGCGACACTTGCAGCCCTGGTTTTTGCACTGGCAAACTTCATGCTCCTTTCATTCTTCTTCTTCGGCTCACACACCATACTTCTCCAAGCCTATATCGCAGGAATAACCATGGTCATAGTACTTGGAGGACTTATCGTATTCTTTCTTCCTAAGAAAGTATTCGATATCAAGGGACGTCACGCTCGGGAGAACCGTCTAGTTAGGTTAATCGACTTAACCTCGGGTCTTGCAATTGCATTAGCAATAGTTCTTCCAGCACTCTATCTCAGAGGTAAGCCTATAGACGCGTTAACGCTCGGAATAGCGGTAACACTCGCCGGCATCCCAATGCTGGTACCCGGGATAATAGCGCTCATGTACGAGTCCCGTGTGAACAATGTCGACACATTCTTCCCCGTATTCATCAGGAGCCTCGGAAGCTTCATATCGACAATACCCAGCCTTAAACATGCCATAAGTCAAGTACTCCGAGCAGACCTTGGAGGACTATCCAAGCTTATTTATAGATTCCATTCGAGACTAGAGAACGAAATCCCACCAGATATAGTATGGAAGCGGTTTGCAATAGAGAGCGGATCAGAGCTAGTTCGTAGAGGCTCAAGAATATTCCAGGACACGATAGAGTACGGTGGAGACACAGAACTCGCAGGCAAAGCAATATCCGACCACAACAATATGCTCCTCGGCCTAAGACGATTAAGGAACCAAATAGCATCAAACTTTACATCTACAACGATAGTCATACACTCGACTGTAGTAGCAATATCAATGTTCGTCCTCGGCCTAATAACCTATTTCAACGAGGTCCTAATGCAGCTAACAAGCCAGTTAACCCCTGAGGTTGCAGGATATATCTTCATTCAGCCCGTCAACATCGAATTCTTAAACAAGACAATATACGCCTTTATAATTATGCTTACAATAATTAACTCATATCTTATAGCGAAAGTCAGACCCTTCAGCCAGAGAAGTTTCTGGATATATCTAGGAATAATGTTGATAGCAACAGGAGTCTCCGCGTATCTAAGTAGTCGTGCAGTGGACTATGTGCTACAAACTATGGCGTCTGTAAGCTTACCCGAGCTAGGTGTGTGAGAGGGAAGTCCTTTTTAATGGGTTCTTGTAATGGTTAGGTTATTTAAAAAAGACAAGAAGATTTATAAGTAAACAAAAGTATATTTATAGGAACAGACTATTATTTAAGTGGAGACGCGTGAACTTACAGCCGATACTATAGGTTAGGGGGTGCCAGGCCAATGACGATGCTAAAAGCCGATATCCTAGGAGACACACTTTGTGAGGCCTGGAATGAGGGGCTCACTATATCAGAGATACCCACACTCCTAGGTATATCGAGACCTACATTCTACAAGATCCTCAAAGAATTCTATGCAAAGGGTCAAATAATAAGATTCCTGCCTAACATAAACGCTCTTGGCTACGAGATCCTAGTTACAAACACAAGAAGCAGATCTGGTCTAAATACCTACAATTTGTTCTATGTTAAATCACGTGAGTCGAGAACAGTAAAAGAAATTCTAGAAACATTAGGCGTTAAAGTAGAGGGACTATACAGAATTTCATATGTATTATGTAGCGCTAAGAAAATGACGATATGCATACCTGCATCAAAATCCATGAGGCCCTCACTTGCAGAGGTAGCATTAATCAAAGAACTGAGTATAAGGTTTACCCATACAAGAGATCTAGCGGTAAGAACCGGGCTATCTTGGCAAAGAGTCACGTCTCTTATACAGAAAATCAAGGAGAAAGGCCTGATAGTATCTCCTATAATTCATTCGGCTGATTCACAATCAATGACAGGAGCAATAATCAGGCAGACTAGAAAACCCGACCCCCGGGATCTTGCAATGCTTTCACCCAAATATTCGGTTATAGTGCTCTCATCAGTAATCGATCCCAACGACTTCCTGGTTATCGCTATGACTAGTACGAGGAGAATACTTGACTACACAGAGCATGTGTCAAGCAATAAACCGATCATAAAAGAAGTAGTCCTTACAAAGAACTATCCATGGCCGCCAATGTCTAATGAGTGGATAATAGGTGAGGGAGAAGCGAAAAGTATATCTGAACAATTGGTCGCTATCACTCCTGTCCAAATACCTGTGGGAATAGTATCAATGTCAAGGTTCTTTAGATAATCTTTTGATTATCTTGTTAACATTTCTATAAATATTATTTAACAAGATAATTATTAAAACAATTATAAGAAATTTAAAGATAGCGTGAGCAATCATGAGCAAATTAATCATAAACTACAACGAGCAAGGAATAGAAACAATAGAAGAATACTACTATCCAAAAAGGAATAGCGATAGTTCTGCGAAAATCATTAAGCTTGAAGTAAAGCCCATAATTATCGCTAGAAGAGGCCTAATACTTTATGTCGACACCAGTCCTTCAATGGACGGAGAAGTACTATACAAGACGAGGAAACAACTAGAAAGACTAGTAAAATCCTCTCTCTTGGACAAAATAGAACTATACTCATGGTGTAGCAATGTAAAAGGACCCACTACTCCAAACAAGCTAAAGATCTGTGAAGGGTCAAATCTCGAAAAAACCCTCAAACACGCACTCGCACGATCGAGCGAGACAGGATTGGACCCAGTAATAATAACGGATCTCGAGATAACATCCGGTA
>JALWJI010000142.1 GCA_027081695.1 Acidilobaceae archaeon
GCTCATAACTATAACCGAAATCGTATCTGATAAGCCCATATATTCCTGCGGCTAGAAGTGATAGGCTTGTAGCCATTATAGCGAGGCCAGTTACCCAGGCCAGCCTTCTCAACACGTCGACGACGCCCATTACCGAGACCTCGCACGATATATTCTCAATAGATCCTCATCGCAGGGCTTCATCATCCATCTCGAGGGTCAGAGTCGGAGGTTTCATTCATCTCTGCCTAACTTTTCACATATATTACGCATAACCATGTAGTTCAAATACATTTGGGGTAGTTCCAGGCAAATTATATTGTTCTCAGCCATCCATGTAACGTAACCTTAATCTCTAACTTCGACGCCTATATTATTTCCGGTGGATGAATAATTGACAAATACCGCCCTAATAGTAGAAGACCTCTGGAAATCCTATGACAAAGTCACTGCGTTGAGAGGCGTATCCTTTGAGATTAGGAGAGGCGAAATATTTGGACTAATAGGGCCGAATGGAGCCGGAAAAACAACTACTCTTAGAATTATTGCTGGTATTCTACATCCAGATAAAGGAGTTATTCGAATATACGGCAAAGATCCTATGCGCGACGAGGTCGAGGTCAAACGCATTATAAGCTATCTTCCCGAGGATGCTGGAGTATACCGGTTCCTCAAGGGAATAGAATTCCTCCGCTTCCTAGCAGAAATATACGCCGATACAACTGAAGAAGCCGAAAAAATGGTAGAGTACGGTAGCGAGATCTCAGGACTTGGAGACAGACTATGGGATCCAATGAAGAGCTATAGCAAAGGAATGAAAAGAAGACTATTGCTAGCCTCGACTCTCATGACAAAACCAAAGCTAGCGATACTAGACGAGCCGACAAGCGGACTAGACGTCTATCATAGTGTTCTTATGAGGAAAGCTATCAAAAATTATGTAAAAGAGACTGGAGCCTCGGTACTATTGTCTAGCCATAACATGCTGGAAGTAGAATACCTCTGCGATAGAGTAGCGTTCATAGACAAGGGCCAAATAATAGCTATTGGTACGCCCGAGGAACTCAAGCAACAATTCAATGCATCAAACCTCGAAGAGGCATTCATAAATGCAGTCGGTGGAGAGGTGGAGGAACATGTCGCGTAAGAAGAGTAAGCTAAAGATACTCATTGTTAAAGAGCTTAAGGAGCTCTCAAAGGAAAGAATCGTTCTCTTCGGGCTCCTACTAGGCCCCCTAATAATGTACGCGGTAATGGGGGGACTGGCAGGAGCAGCAGCGGGTAAGGTCGTGGAACAAGCAGCGAAGCCTCCTAAAGTAGCTATACTCTTCGAGGGAGGCGAGCCAGGGAATATAACTAAGGCGTTGGCACAGGCGTTGAATGCTACAATATATACGGGTATCTCGGTAGACGATCTCCTCAACGAGGGATATAATTCTATTCTCTTGCTGAACAATAGCTTTGAAGAGAACATTACGAAGGGTATACCTGCGTCGATCACGCTCATATACAAGCCTGAGAGCATAGGATTTGTCGAGCTCAGCAAGCCTCAAGGAATAGCTGGAGCAGTATCATCCATAGTACTACAAGTTGTAGCAGATTACCTCAAACAATATATGCCCGATATAAGTGCAGGATTCCTAAGCAATCCTGTTAGAACAAATATTGAATATTATTATAAGGGAGAATTGCTATCAGCCGACCAGCTCCAAGGCCTAGTAATGGGGGTCAGCCTAGCCATCCCCCTAGCAGTACTTATGACCGCTGTATCCGCCACTCAAGTAGCAGCTATCAGCTTCGGCCTAGAGAAGGAGGCTAAGACGCTTGAGAAACTATTCACTCTACCTGTTTCACGTAGAAGCCTTCTCGTTTCGAAACTAGCAGCAGTAACCGTATTAGCAATTGGAGGAGTATTCAGCTACATGGCCGGGCTATACATCTACCTGAAGATGGTAGAAAGAGGCTTCGCCGTCGCAGCAGCAGAGCAGACGGGAGAAGAAGCTACCCTTGGCTTTACTATAACCCTTCCCACATCTACTATAATCATTCTAGGCATTGGTCTAGCACTGACACTATACGTCAGCATAGTCATAGGATTCATTGTGGGTAGTCAAGCCAGTGATGTTAGGGGTAGCCAGCTAGCTGCCAGCTATATAAGCTTCGCCCTGGCAATACCCTTATTCATGATGTTCTTTGGAGTAGACTTAGCCCAGCTGTCTACCGGTGTAAAGATACTCTTGGCCTTTGATCCGTACGCTGTTCTCAGCATGATTGCTACATCTAGTATCACTGGAGACCACCAGATGGTGCTAACCGGGTTCGGCATACTCATAGCACAGGGAATATTCTGGACATTGATAGCGACTAGGCTACTGAGTAGTGAAGCCCTGATAACCGGTCACCCACTTATAATGAAGCTTAAGAAGAGAATGACACGGTCTCGGTAGAGCACTCTGGCGCATATAGTGGAGAAGGCTCTGGAGTCGGCGCAGGATCACTTGCCATCAAACAATATATTTTCTTTGCCCATTCCTCCTGCTCCTCCCAGTATCCTTCAAGTACTCCCTTACCAAGAAGCCTGGTTATCGCACGTTTATAGCGAGGGTGCATTCCTAAGGGTTTGGCTAGTGCCAACGGGCTTCCTGGTAGCGGCATGAAAGTGTGGAGCCGTAGTCTCGCACCTAGCTCTACAAGCTTATTCATGACTTCTATTGTGGCCTCGACATCATCCTCTGTCTCTCCTGGTAGCCCAAACAATATGTCGATCACAGGTACGAATCCTTCCTCTAGGATGAGCCTAGCCGCGTCGAGCGCCTGCTTTACGCTATGGCCCCTCCTCATGCTCGATAAGAGCCTATCACTACCTGTCTGGAGACCTACGCTGATTTTCTTGTTGCCGGCGTATTTTCTAACTATTCGTAGAACTCTTCTATCAATGTATTCTGGCCGTGTCTCGCTTGGGAAGCTTCCTAGGAACGGTATTCCTCCAAGCCTCCTAACGCCTCTTAGGATCTCTTCTATCGCGTCGTGGTTGATTACTCCTTCTCCAGGACTCATATAAGCGAATCCTATGGGTGCTGTGAACCTGATCCTTCTCCGATTCCCCTTTACTATATAGTGCCTTGCTATATCGAGGACACGCCAGGTTGAACGATATCTTACCTTCTTTTTGAAGAGCCATGGGACTTGACAGAACTTGCATGTGTTATGACATCCCCGCATGATTTCTATTGGAGGATATAGATCCATAGT
>JALWJI010000143.1 GCA_027081695.1 Acidilobaceae archaeon
CCCATGAATGGCTCATAGCATTTCTCGAAAGAAACCTTCCAGGAACCGTATCGTCATTTCTCATTACTCTCCACGCAGACTACGATGAGAAAGGCGTAATAAACCTAGTAATAGATGTCCAGGCGTCGAGGCCGAGGACAAGAATAATATCAGAGATAGTAGAGGAGGCGGTTGCGGGTGCACGAAGAATATTTGAGAAAGAAGCTGGAATACCAGCTCACGCTAGAATTCGATACGCTCCTACACAAGCTAGGAAAAAGAAACGTTATCCTAGCACACGCAAACGCAGATCTCGACGCGGTAGGAGCGGCAATAGGCCTCGCAGAGATTCTGGAAACATACGGGGTTAATTCAAAAATAGTATTCCCTGAGGGACCTTCTAGAGTTGCCCGTGAACTCCTAGCAAGACTCGATATAAAGTATCTGTATTCAAGCAAAATAACACCAGGCGTCATAGACTCGATAATTATAGTCGATACCGCTAATCCAGTCCAGCTTCATCCACACACCGAGATTATCGATGACGCTAGTTACATTGTAGTTATAGATCATCATAAAGAAGGAAGACTAAAAGATATAGTTGACACGGCTATCGTTTTACCAGAAGCTTCATCAACCAGCGAAATAATAGCTACTATAGCTAGAAACCTCTCTGTGCCACTAAACCCTAGTGTCGCTTCACTACTCTATGCTGGTATAATTAGCGACACAGCAGGCCTCAGAAACCCAGGAGTTTTCACATTCATAGCACTAGACTACCTATATGAGAATGGTGCTAATGTAAACATCCTCAGAGAACTCCAGGACACGGGACAACCTGACCTTTCAGAAAGAATAGCTATATTCAAAGCCCTTTCAAGACTATCATATGCAAGGATATGCAAGGAAATAATCATTGCAATAACACATATTGGTAGCCATGAATCCCAGATCGCTAGAAAACTCATTGAATTATCGGGAGACGTCGCAGTAGTAGTCAAAGACACAGACATAGGAGTAAGGATAGCGATTAGGGTCTCAAAGAGAGCGTTAGAAAATGGTATTCGAGCAAACGAAATAGCCCTTTACATAGCCGAAAAATATAGTGGGGAAGGAGGAGGACACGACGCAGCGGCAATGGTTACAATTAAAACCATGGAGTGGACCGCAGAACGGTTATCCGAGCAACTTGGAAGAAGTCTTCCTGGAAAAATAGCCCGATTATGTACAGCGGGGAGGAAGAAACTTGGATGAATCAGAGAAACCATTGATTATATATGCAGATTATAGAGAGGAGAAAAGCGGTATTCCTCGATTAATTGAAGAATCGGGGCTACGGGTTGTCAGAAAGAATCTGAGTATAGGAGACTATGTTATATCAAATGAGATCGTTGTTGAGAGAAAATCAGCTTATGACTTTGTCCACAGCTTGTTCGACGGAAGATTATTCGACCAGGCGAGGAGACTCAGAGAAGCCTATGGTTCTGCAATAATAATAATTGAGGGAAACCCTGTAAGATTAAGACGCTATAGAAGGATGACTAAACAGATATATGCTGCGATCTCATCGCTCCTAGTCGACTACGATATTAAGATATTATATAGTGATAACGTAGAGCACACAGCGATAATAATAGAGTCACTTGCGAGAAGATTACTAAAGAGTAAGAGAACTGCTATAGTCCTACATAAGAAGCCTAAACTGGAAACAATCCAAGAACAACAACTATATATTATACAATCATTTCCGTCGATCGGCGCTAAAACTGCCGAGAAGATTTTAGAATACTTTGGTTCGCTGAGAGAATTCTGTAATGCATCAATCTCTGATCTATCACGAGTCGAAGGCATAGGTGCTAAGAAAGCTGAGCAAATCTACAAGATACTTAATTCTAGGTATGTTGGGAAAACGAAGCAGATGCGTAAGCGTAGAAGAACACTAACAGACTACTATGTGGAGGAAGGAAATAACTCGGCCCACGATGGGTAAGCAAGCATATTTATTTTATAACCCTACATGGACCGCCCTTCTTACTGGTGTAGTGTGATAGGTGATCTAGTTGGGAGCAAGAGTAAAGGTAGTATCTGAAATAGAGAAAATAATGGGCAACATCGAACAAATACGAAACATAGGTATAATTGCCCACGTCGACCACGGAAAAACCACTCTAAGCGACTCGCTACTAGCGGCAGCAGGTATCATCTCGGAGAGAATCGCGGGAGACGCTCTAGTACTAGACTTCCTAAGCGTAGAAAAGCAGAGAGGAATAACAGTCAAGTCCGCAAACATAAGCCTCTACCACGAATACAATGGTAAACCGTATGTAATCAACCTAATCGATACTCCTGGACACGTAGACTTCTCAGGTAAAGTAACAAGAAGCCTTAGAGTTCTCGACGGAGCGATCGTGGTAGTAGACGCAGTAGAAGGAGTGATGACACAGACAGAGACCGTGATTAGACAAGCACTGGAGGAGAGGGTCAGACCATTACTCTATATCAACAAAGTAGACAGATTAATCAAAGAGCTAAAACTTCCACCGGACAAGATTATGGAGAGATTTATTGAAATAATACGTGACGTAAACAACTTGATAGACCTATATGGAGAACCAGAGTTCCGCAAGAAGTGGAAACTCAATCCTGCAGACGGAACAGTAGCATTTGGTAGCGCAAAGGACAGATGGGGAATCAGTATACCAATGGTTAAGAAGAAAGGAATAACGTTCCAAGAAATAATCAAAGCCTATGAGACGGAGGATAAAGCCGAGATCGCCCGACTAGCAAAACTAATGCCCGTGCACGAAACAATACTAGACATGGTAGTCAGATTCGTTCCCAACCCAAGAGAAGCCCAGAGGTATAGAATACCGAAGATCTGGAAAGGAGACATAAACTCAGAACTAGGAAAAGCCCTTTTAGAAGCAGATCCCGACGGTCCCCTAGTATTCTTCGTAAATGACGTAAGAGTAGAGAAGACAGGACTCGTAGCAACAGGAAGAGTATTCTCCGGAAGACTAGAGCCTGGCAAAGAAGTATACCTACTAACAGCAGGCAAGAAAGCCAGAATACTCCAAGTAAGCCTTTACATGGGACCATTCAGAGAAATCACTAAGCTCATACCAGCAGGAAACATAGGTGCAGTAATGGGATTAGAAGATGTAAGAGCCGGAGAGACAGTTGTTGCACCAAACGCAATTGAACAAGCAGCACCATTCGAACAACTAAGATACGTAAGCGAGCCAGTAGTAACAATAGCAGTAGAACCCACCAAGATACAAGACCTACCAAAGATGATCGAGGCACTAAGAAAACTCACAATAGAAGATCCCAACCTTGTAGTAAAGATCAACGAAGAAACAGGAGAATACCTAATATCAGGTATGGGACCCCTCCACCTCGAAATCGCGCTAACACTACTCAAAGAAAGATTCGGCATAGAGGTAAAGGCCAGCCCACCAATAGTAGTATACAGAGAAACTGTCAGAGCAGAAAGCCAGGTATTCGAAGGAAAGAGCCCCAACAAACACAACAAATTCTATATCAGCGTCGCACCACTAAATGAAGAGACAATCGAGCTAATACAAAAAGGAATAATCTCAGAGAACCAAGATCCTAAGGAAAGAGCAAAGATACTCAGAGACAAGGCAGGATGGGACTACGACGAAGCACGGAAAATCTGGGCAATCGACGAAGGAATCAACATCTTCGTCGACAAGACCAGTGGTGTACAGCATCTAAGAGAAGTAAAGGACACGATCCTAGCAGCATTCAGACTAGCTACAAAAGAGGGACCACTAGCAGCAGAGCCAGTTAGAGGAATCAAAGTAATACTACATGACGCAACAATACACGAAGACCCTGTCCATAGAGGACCAGGACAGATCTATCCAGCAGTAAAGAATGCTATATGGGCTGGAATGCTTACAGCAAGACCTACCCTACTAGAGCCGCTACAGAAACTCGACATAAGAACACCGATGGACTATGTGAGCCAGATAGCAAGCGTTATAGCAAGAAAACGAGGACGAATACTGGAAGTATTAAGCCAAGGCATGCTAGCTAGAGTAATCGCAGAAGTACCAGTATCCGAGAGCTTCGATCTCGCAGCAGAACTTAGAAGCGCCACTGCTGGACGAGCCTTCTGGGGTGTAGAATTCAGCAGATGGGCACCAGTACCAGACGCTATGCTCGACGAATTAATTAGGAAGATAAGACAGAGAAAGGGTCTGCCACCATCGCCTCCTAAGTTAAACGACCTAATCGGTCCATAACACAACTAATTTCCTTCCTTTTTAATTATTTATTTTATTAATTTAATAGTATCGTACAGTTCATTCTCCATATAATAATATATTCTAATAATTTTATCTTAAAGGTAAAACTTTTCCGAAACGGTTTAAGTAGCGATAAAATAAATGGTATATACAACTTATTTCTATCTACTGATAAGTTGACTAAGCTTCTCTTATTTTTAACAGATGAGGGCAGGTAACACCCCTGCCAGCCGGCTGGTGATATGGTATGTTAGAACTGCTAGGAGATAGCCTAGTAAAAGCAGGAACAGCATTAGTGGTTCTGCCAATAATTCTCATAGCAGTTATGGGCTTAGTAGTGGTTATTCTAATACAGCTTACAAGGGCGAGACAGGATATTATTGAGAAAGAGCCATGGAAATATGAGAGATACGAGGCAGCAAACCCGCTAAAATACAAGGAGGCGAGGACAAAAGTCTCTATGCAGTATCTAGGATATTTAATAATGTTCCTCGCAGTAGAACCGGCAGTAGTCCTACTCGCCATACTGATGACAGCTCCACGAGACCTCCTGGGAAGCATGCTTATAATATATGGAGTATTCCTAGCAGTATACGCTCCTCTCCTAGCATACGCAGTAAGAGAAGCCAGGAGAATACAGTCCTGGATGTTGGACTGAATTTGGGGTGATGATTATGGATGGAAACGGAAATGGAGAGGGCAAAGTATACGTGGGAAACATAAATGTTTCCGCTAGAAAAGCCAGAAAACTATTAATGAGTGACCTGAAACTAGGCAAACTTGTTGATTGGGGAACTGCATTCTCTCTATGGCCAATACACCTGACAACCAGCTGTTGTGGATGTGAATTCGCAGCAGCGTGGAGCCCCCGCTACGATAACGAGCAACACGGTGCTCTACCATGGATTGGTCCTAGACAGACTAACCTGATTATCATAGAAGGAACCGTGACGAAGAAAATGGCATGCGCGGTCAGAATTGTATGGGAACAAATGCCCCAACCCAAGTTCGCTATTGCAATGGGTGCGTGTGCACTCGATGGCGGCATATTCTATAATAGTTATAACATAGTAAGGCCTTGGCAGATTGTTCCTGTAGACGTGTATATACCAGGATGTCCTCCTAGACCCGAGTCCGTAGCGAAATCGATCATTATGCTTCAAAAGAAGATCAGAGAGAAACAGGTAGCATCAAAATTCATCGAAGAGGGATGGCGTCCCGACAAAGAATACGTTATACCAAAAGAGGACCTGTGCTCGTGGTGGAGGGGATAAAGGAATGAGTCCGGAAGAACTAGTAGAGAGAATAAAGTCGTTGCTCGGCGAATTTGTAAAAGACGTCAAGATATGGAAAAACGATTACATCGAGGTTGAAGTAGACAAGGAGAATATAGAAGAAGTTGCTAAGAGAATGAAAGAATTCGGTTTTGATCATGTAAAAGACTTAACAGTGGTCGATTATATGAAAGAAGGATTCTTCCGTATAATATATAATTTAGGAAGCTATGACAACTTTGAATTATCCTATTACATAGTAGGAATCGCATACAATATCCCAAGAGACAAGCCTGTCACTAAGACGCTCTATTATACCTATACATCGGCAGACTTCCAGGAGAGAGAAGCATATGAAGCGTTTGGAATAATCTTCGAGGGACACCCAGATCTAAGACCAGTGCTACTTTCTCCTCCAGTAGCAGAGTTGAAGCCTCTCAGAAAAGACTTCGTCGTTAAAGAAGATCCAGAAATCATCACGAAGAAGAAATAAGGAGGTGAATGCGATGAGTGGTATTATTAGGACTCAAGGAGCCCAGGTAGGATTCAACGACCTGAAACTTCCCGGAATGTGGAGTAGAAAGATAGGAAAAGACCTCTATGAAATCTTCATAGGACCACAACATCCTGGAAGCGGACACATGAGAATAGTCATAAGAGTAGATGGAGACGTAATAGTAGAAGCAGACCCCGACATGGGATATGTCCATAGGACAATGGAAAAGCTATCCGAGGTAAGAACCTGGATAAAAGGAATCCCATTATTTGAGAGAATGGCTATACACGATGCTTGTAATGTAACTCTCCCATATGTCAGGGCTGTGGAGAAGCTCATGGATATAGAGGCCCCAGAGAGGGCCAAGTATCTAAGAGTCCTACTATGCGAGATCAACAGGATAGCCGCATTCCTGTACGGTTTCGGTATATTTGGAGTGTTCCTTGGACACTCTACCATGTACATGTGGCCCTTCGGCGATAGAGAAGTATGGGTAGAACTCGCAGAATGGCTTACAGGAGCCAGACTCACGCACTCCTATCCAGTATTTGGAGGAGTTAGACGAGACGTACCGGCAGGCTTCACAGACGCTCTCAGGAAAGCAATTAGATATATGAGAAAGCGTCTCGAAGACTACAGAAAGATATTCGTGGATAACCCCGTTATACGTGCCAGATTAGAGGGCGTCGGAGTCATACCAAAGAACTTGGCAATTGAACTCGGAATAACTGGTCCAAATCTGAGAGCGAGCGGCGTAAAATATGATGTAAGACTGAATCATCCATACGAGGTATATGACCAGCTAGACTTCGAGATACCTGTATTCCAGGAAGGAGACGCCTATGCTAGAGTATGGCAGAGAGTAGAGGAAATAAAACAGAGCCTCAATATCCTAGAACAAGTAGCAGACTGGCTAGACAAACATCCAAGAACACCTATTCTACACGACAAGTTCTGGAAGACTGCTCCACCCCTCTACAAGAAGATCTTCGAGGAGACAGGAAGAGCCAAACTAGGAGCAGTATACGCCATAATGAAGGTTCCAGCTGGGAAAGCCTATGAGAGAGCGGAAACTGCTAGAGGAGAGATTTCCTACTATGTTGAGAGCAACGGTGGAAACAAGCCATATAGGATAAGGATACACTCGGCATCTGCGAGAAACGCGCTCGTCTACAAGTACATAGTCCCAGGACACAGGGTCATGGATCTCCCAGCAATCTATGGAAGCATAGACTACTTCCCGCCCGAGGCGGATAGGTAGGAGGGGTGACGGTATATGAGTGGAATACTCGATGCAATAATTAAAATTATAACTTGGCCTCCCCTCTGGCAACTCGTTGTATTAGGACTCCTCATACCATTAGGAGTAGTGGTCTTTATATTATGGTTCGAGAGAAAAACAGCTGCAAGAGTCCAGAGAAGAATCGGACCCTATCATGTATCCCCTAAGATCGCTGGTGGCCTACAGCTAATAGCAGACCTTATGCGATACATGTTCCAAGAAGTGATAATTCCAAAAACCGTGGATAAGTTCCCCTTCATAGTAGCTCCACTAGCTGCACTAATACTATCAATCGTGCCGGTAGTAGCCATACCATTTACATCGATCGAAGCATACTTCCCGATAGACATGTCATATAGCCTCATAATATCGCTTGCACTACTAACACTCTCGCCTCTCTTCATAATTCTAAGCGGATGGGCGAGCAACAACAAGTTCTCAGTAATAGGTGGTATGAGAGAAGCATACCTTATAACAGCCTATGAGCTAGTTGCAGTACTCGCATTTCTCTCAGCAGGAGCAATTACAGGAAGCTTCAACCTAGTCGATATCGTTGAAGCACAAAGCGGTGTAAAGTGGTTCATAATACTTAATCCACTGGCGTTTGCTGCAGCGTTTATAGGAGTTCTACTATCGACAAGCGGGTTCCCATTCGAGATCGCCGAGTCAGAGCACGAAGTAGTGGCGGGTGCTTTCACAGAATACTCTGGCCTCGTTTATGGAATGAACATGGGAGCGGCATACCTGAAAAGAATGATATTCTCTATAATGATAGCCGTAGTATTCCTTGGAGGATGGCAGCCATACACTCCTGGAGAGGGATTCATAGCTGGCTACCTTGTACCAAGCATAGTGATACTTATAAAAGCCACAGTACTCATGATGATATTCAGCTTCTTTAGAGCAGTATACGGACGCTACAGGCTCGACCAAGCCCTCGATATCGCCTGGAAAATACTATTCCCTCTAGCAGTGCTAGGATTCGGGCTAGGCCTCCTCGAGGCCTATCTCGGGATTATTTAGGAGGTGGAAATGGGATGCCAGCCAAGCCTGTAAGTAAACAGGTTCCGAGTAGAGGAGGGATATTCTCAAAGTTCAAGGGCAACATAGAAGCAATAGCAATAGGTGTAAAATTCTTCTTCAACCCTCAAAGATTCACACTAATATATCCTAAGGAGTACATAAAGCTCAAAGAGGGATACCGAGGCTTCATAGTACTTCGCAAAGATAAGTGTATAAATTGTGGATCCTGTGCAAGAATATGTCCTGCAGCAGCGATGAGACTAATAAGACTACCGTTTACTGATCCAAAGACAGGCAAAACAAGGATGAAGCTATGGCCCGTTATCAATTACAACAGATGTATATTCTGTGGCTACTGTGTAGATGTGTGTCCAACCGAGGCACTTTACCATGTACCATACCATGACGTAGTCTACGAGACAATGGACGTCATGGATCTAGATCTTGAAGAATTCCAAAAAGAGCCCGAATGGGATGCTGAGAAACTCGGTCTTCCTGTAAAGTATGTTGTCGACGAGAAAATGGGTCTTGTCAAGGTCAGGATAAAGGAGGAAGGTGAGAAGCAATGATGGGAGGAGCATTACCTATACTTGCAGCCATAACAGGAGCTTTCATGTTATTCATATCTATACTAATCGTGAAGAGCAAAGATCTCGTATATGCCAGCAGCTCTCTCGCAATACTAGGAATATTGAATGCGATAATGATAGCATTCCTCGGATACTATCTGGTAGCAGCGTTTCTTGTAGTGGTCTATGTAGGTGCTGCAGTTATGTTCATAATAATTACAGTATCAATGCTTGGAGGTAAAGCAAAAGAGCCTGTAGACGAGTCAAAGGGATACTTTACAGCGGGAGCTGTAGGAGCTTCACTGTTCCTCTTAGTAATAGCAATGGCAGCATATCTCGGATATGTTAGACCATCTAACATTAGTGTCACTGATGTATCGGCTTCAATCCTTGAAAGCCACTCTCTAGTTGTCGGCATAATACTATTGGCTCTTGCAGCGACGCTGATCGAAGCAATAGCTATAGCAAGGAGGGGGTGAAGAGTCATGGCGTTAGTTGATGTTACAATAGCAGGGATCGCCCTTATAACTTCCGCGTTCATGGCTGCAATAGCAGCGTACGGAATGACATATTCAAAGAGCTTTATACGACAGCTACTATCCATAGAGATATTGTTCAATGCTGTCCTCCTAGCAATAATTGTATTATCAGCACTAAGCCCGGCTAGTCTAACTGCGTTCTCCATAATCCTAATATCAGTAGTTGCAGGAGAAGTCATCGTAATCGTTGCCGTGATAGCCGCATACTATAGAGTGGCGAAAGCATTGGACTCCTCAGCCCTAGAAGAGGAGGGGGTGTAAGGAGTGTACGCGAAAATACCTGTCTGGTACATTAGCATTCTGTTTCCAGTCCTAGTCGGCGTACTAGGACTAATCCTAGGAGAGAGAAAAGGATCACTAGTAGCCAAATTATCAGCAATATCGCTGATAATACCCACGTTAGCGCTTGGGCATTATTGGGCAAACGTTAACATTGCTGAAGGAATAGTAGATCCAATAGTAATAGACTTAACCAAATACAAGCTAGGTACCTTTGCCTTGGTACTAGACGGTTTATCAGCCCCAATAGTACTCGGCATATCACTCGTAACGGCATTCGTAGCAATCTACGGGTACAAATATATGACCGTCAGGATAGAGGAAATGCATAGTGAAGGAGAAAAAGTCCCTAGTATCGGAGTATACTACTTCTTATATAATGTATTCGCGGTATCAATGCTCGGTATGGCTTTAGCCAACAACCTAATATTCTTCTACTTCTTCCTAGAAGTCAGCCTGATATCATCATTCTTACTAATCGCTTACTATGGATACGGAGACAGAAGAAAGATCTCACTACTATACTTCATCTGGACACATGTAGCTGGCGCATTATTCATAGCTGGAGTATTATACTACGGAGTCAAAGCAGGCAGCTTCGATATACTCACAATATCAAATACAGGTGTAATTTCATACATAGCACCAGCAAGCACAACGATAGGATCAGCATACAAGATCGCTGCAGCAGCTATAATAGTAGGTCTCTTCATAAAGATGGCAGTCTTCGGCGTCCACATGTGGCTCCCCTACGCACACGCCGAAGCACCAACACCGGTATCAGCACTATTATCTCCGAACCTAATCGGTATAGCAGGATATGCATTCATTAGATTTGCCTTCCCATTATTCCCCGAAGTAATATACAAGATACACTACTATCTCCTCGGCCTAGCTATCATAACCATAATCTACGGAGGATTAGTTGCACTAAGACAGACAGACTTCAAGAGATTCCTCGCATACTCAAGCGTAAGCCAGATGGGCTATCTACTACTAGGAATAGCAACACTATCCGCATACGGTATTGGAGGAGCAATACTACATTACTTCACCCATGCAATAGGAAAAGCAGTCCTCTTCATGGTAGCAGGAGTCTTCATAACAGAACTACACGGGCTCCGAAACATAACCAAAATGGGAGGACTAGCCAGAGCATATCCCCTAATGGCAGCCGCGGCTCTACTAGGATTCATGCACCTAGTAGGAATGCCGCCTACAATAGGTATGTGGAGCGAGTTGCTCATAACTATAGGAGTAGTCAAGGCAATACCGCTAACTACAGTAGACAACGTTATACTAGTGGCAGCGATACTCATACTGTCGTTCGGTATCAGCGCGGCCTATGCATTCATAACAATGAGGAAAATATTCTACGGACAGTTGAAAGAACAGGTACCCCAAGAAGTAATGGACGGCTTCAAATATGCAGTAATAGTCCTAGCGGTACTAGGCGTGGTCTTCTTCCTAATAGTAGCACCGCTCATGTCACCGCTCCAACAAGCATCCGAACTGGTTGCCTCTCTCATAGGATAGGAGGTGGGGAATATGGAGTTTACAGGAACCGGATTGGTAGTTGAGCCGAACGCAAGCCTCATGCCCTGGGCCCTTATATGGGGGTTCTCATACCTAGGAGCAGCAGTACTTGCAATACTATACTTCATAGGGGTAAAGAACGAGAAAATCTATGGATGGGGAAGCGTCGCGTCTATAGCGCTATCAACAATAGTATCGTTCATGGCATTAGGAAAGGTACTAGGTGGCGAAGTAATATATGCGGCCAGTAGTGTAACATGGGTGCCATGGATAAACATAGGAATAGGAGTCTACCTAGACGGTCTCGGAGCGATAATGGCGGTCATAGTCAGCTTCCTAAGCCTACTAATAGCAATATACAGCACCGAATACATGAAAGGAGACTGGGGAGTACAGAGATACTTCTTCTTCTTTACATTCTTCGTAGCTAGCATGCTACTCCTAGTAACCGCTGATAACCTGGTCTTGATGTTCATCGGATGGGAGGGCACAGGAATAGCAAGCTACGCCCTAATAGGACACTGGTACACAGACGAAGAAGAATACTGGGTAGGAGTACCAGGCAGAAAAGCATTTGGAACACCAATGTACTTCGAGCCTAGCCACAGCGGAGTAAGAGCACTAATGTTCACAAGAATAGGAGACGTAGGACTCCTCATAGGAATGGCAGCACTATACCTACTCACAGGAACATTCAACATACCCGAACTCGCCGCAGACACCGGATGGCTAGCAACACTAGCATCCAAAGGAGTACTAACAGCACTCCTACTAGTATTCACACTAGGAGCACTCGCAAAGAGCGCCCAGTTCCCGTTCCAAGAATGGCTTGTAACAGCTATGACCGGCCCGACACCAGTATCAGCACTAATACACGCGGCCACAATGGTAAAAGCAGGAGTCTACTTCATGCTAAGAATGGCGCCAGTCTTCCTGCTTGGCGCATCTCTCCCACTAGTGGCCTCACAGCTACAAACCTACTTCGTAATAATAGCAGGCCTCGGAGCAATAACAGCTTTCATGATGGCTACAATGGCATTAGTATCCAACGAGCTCAAACTAATACTAGCCTACTCTACTGCAAGCCAACTAGGATACATGTTCATCGGAGTAGCCGCTGCAGGAGTACTAGTATCACAAGCACACGAGGCAGCAGCACTAGGAGTAGTAGCTGGACTATCACACCTAATGAGCCACGCAATATTCAAAGCAGCGCTCTTCCTAATAGCAGGCTGGCTCATACACGCTGCACACAGCAGATTCATAGACTACATGGGCGAATACGCGAAATACATGAAAGTTACAGCAATAGCGATGTGGCTAGCAGGCCTCAGCCTAATGGCAATACCCCCTCTAAGCGGCTTCTTCTCAAAGGAACTAACACTCAAAGCAGCCGAAGAAGCCCATCTCGTATGGGTCTATGCCCTCGGAGTGATAACAGCAGGCCTCACAGCAGCATACACTCTTAGAATGATACTAAGAGTAATGCACCTACCTCCGAAGAAAGAAGGACACGGCCATCCACACGAAGCACCAATCCTCATGCTTGCTCCGTACACGTTCCTAGCAATACTTGCCCTAGTGATGGGACTGGCATGGACATGGGTCTATCCAGAACTAGCAAAAGGAATCTCAGAGACGCTAGGAATAGCTCTAGCAGTAGACGCTGTCAAAGAACTATATCAAGTATCAATAGCTGCAACAGGAACAATCATGACGCTAGGATGGGTGGCAGTGAACTTTATCGCCGTAGCA
>JALWJI010000144.1 GCA_027081695.1 Acidilobaceae archaeon
CCTATAACAATAGGAAACCATGGAAAGTCCCGGTTTATATACAGGATCTCTACGAATTTGTTAGAGCACATAGCAACGAGCCAATAATTGTTCTAGAGCCAGAAGGAAAACCAGTATCAGAGGTAGGACGAGAACTCAAAGAGATATTCGCTAAGCCGGGAAAAATAAACATCCTAGCAGGATCAAGAGAAGGCATTCCTTTAGGAGTCTATAGGTTCGCCGATCTAGTAATTGATATAGCCCCTGGAATAACATTATCAACCGAATACGCAGTTTCAAGCGCACTCATCGCGATAATCACAATGCTATATGATGAAATCGACAGTAATGATGGGGTAATGGATTGACTAGACGGATCGGTATAGGCTATCTGGCTCCAAGAAACGTAGCATATTCGAGTTTATTCTTTAGGTTTCTAAAACATATGCTGAGAGTAAACAATGTATATGCTGGAACTTATTTTCTAGACGATGACATCGAACTAGAAGACACACGTTCATCTCCCGCAAAGCTAGATGCTCTTTTTGTAAGTTTACCATACGAGATCATGTACCGTGATCTAGTAGAATTCTATAATAAGACGTCAATAATGCCATATCGGTCGAAGGCAGATGATAATCTTATAGTTATAGGAGGAGGCCCAGCAGTAACTGCTAATCCTCTTCCCGTACTGGACTTTTTAGACGTGATCCTAGTAGGAGAGATAGAGGAAGTTTTTGACGATATAATATCGATACTCTCTGAGAAAACCTCAAAGACCACTAAACTAAAGAAATTAGCAGAGCTAAGGGGAGTTATAGTTCCAAGACTAGAACTAGAAATAGAGAAACAAGTAGAGAGAATCTACACTCGGGACTTGGACAAGTACACGGTGGTATTCGACCAAAAACTTCCACCGGAAGTAGAACCGGTCTGGGGACGAAGCTATGCTATAGAATCTAGCCGAGGATGCGGGCGCGGATGCAGATTCTGTATGGAGGGCTTTATATTTCGGCCAAAACGTGATAGGAGCTTCCATACATTAAAAAACCTAATAGATAACGCTAGGGAGCAAGGATATAATAAGATCAGTTTCTATAGTCTAGCTTTTTTCGACAACCCAGATGCAGAGAAGGCACTGGAATACGCGGTATCTATGGGGTATGAAGTATCTGTGCCAAGCATACGTGCAGAAACGATAACCGAGAGAAGACTAGAACTGATCAAAGAAGGAGGACAAAAGACCCTAACAATTGCGCCAGAGACTGCTAGCTGTAGATTATGTAACGCAATAAATAAACGTATAGGAAAGGATCTTGTATTAGAAATAATCGAAAAAATGCTTGGAATAGGCCTCCGGCAAGTAAAAATGTACATCATGGTCGGTTTTCCAGGAGAAACAGAGGATGACATAAGTGAAATTATAAGTCTGATACGAGAATCATCGTTGCTACTCGCAAAAGCCGGCGGGAAACTCAAAATTTCCATCAACCAGTTCATGCCAAAACCCGTAACGCCATTACAATGGGCACCTCTAAAAGACTATCTTGCTACACGGAAAATAATTAGGCTAATAGGGAAAGAAGCGAGGAAGATAGGAGCAGAAGCATCATGGTATGATCCAAGATGGGCAAGAATACAAACTATATTGTCTAGAGGAGATAGAGAGGTTTCTAAGATAATCTACTCATGGGCACGCCACGGGAAGGGCTTGGGAGCGTTCAGACGGGCGGTTAGAGAGTCAGGCATCGATCCTGAGAAATATCTAGCAGAATGGCCGGCCACATTTGATCCTCCTTGGCATAAGATAATACGTCATCCGTATGCAAGTCTTAAACTTCTTCGAAGAGAGTATGAGATATTCCAAGATATTATCTCGCAGAATAATGGATCCTCCCTAAGACTCTTGAAACGTTAGTTATCCAAGACCTGGTAATCTCCATCGGAACGTCAAATAGCGAGGCAAAACCCACTATCTGCATAGGATGCCATAACTCGAAAACACTCTCAGCACAGCTAGATACTGTAGCTGGAATCATGTATCCTGAAGCTCTCCTTAAGCTTTGATAATAATACTTCCAGACGCGTATATGCGATCTATTCTCCTTATTCCTTGTAATATATGATAAGACGATCTCGATCCCGCCAAAACCCTTCTGAGAAAGCAAGGTTCTAGTACTTTTGTCCACGGCTCTTTCCAAGCCAGGAACTAATGTAAGTAGGTCTACCTTCTTCGAGACAGCGGCTAATCGTGCAACCTCTAATGATCTGGTTTCAACCGATACAACAATATTATTATTGATAAGCTTCTTCGAGACTACGCGATTAAACTCTTTCTTATTATTGACTCTTAGCGTGATCCTTTGCAGGATTCCCTCTCCAAATTCTTTTCTAAGGGACTCGATATCGATATCGTTTCGAGCCTCAACACCTATTATTCGATACCCAAAGCCTATTAGGGTTCTAATCATGTGGACTGCTTCCTTATGGGAAGCAGGACGAATACAAAGATCGACGAAAAACCTAGGAGTCTTTCTTTCTTTTTTCTTCACTCTCCAACATCCTCCTATAGTACTCGATGGCATCCTTCCTTTTTCCGCTAAATCCTATAGATATCCTGATAACATCATCGGTCTCATAGATCGTTATCGATCCCATGTACGCGTCTTGCTTGCTGATTCTGAAGAAAAGCGATCCGCCCTTATCAACGCGGTCCTCGAGACTAGAGGATAATATGAGTCTACCAGATGCCCCTAGCTTTTCAAGAAGATAATTGAGAGTTTTTTCTGCTAATCTCGGGTTATTGATTGTGACCGTAATTACGGTTATCGGATTTCCATAATGCCCGTGATAGGTTTCTTTTGTGATCTTAGCCTCTTGTAGAACCTCTTCTGGTAAGGAATTCTTTATGCTCTGAAGCACTTTTTGCTCATCTTCAGTAGCGTGGACATATACTCTTAGTTGGACATGTTTAATCGGCAATCCTTACTCACCCACTCTACCAACTATCTATCGTTTCGTAGAGTATTCTATTTTTATTCGAGGATCTTTGACGGTGACGGGATAGCTACATCTTATAATATTGGTAGAGACAAAGGGATATTTTCAGTAGAGGAAAATTATAGGAGGGCTACTGAAGGTCTCCCTTATGGTATTTCTCTCTTATGTAGTCAGGTTCAATG
>JALWJI010000145.1 GCA_027081695.1 Acidilobaceae archaeon
AGGATGTCATAATTACTCATTACTATAACCTACATTTGTCAGGCTACCTCGCATTTACGATACCTATCTATTTACCAATTCTACTCATAATAGCGCTCTACTCAATGAGATTAAGACCTCTCCAGATCAGTCCAGCAAGTTTAAAAGTCCACAAGCCGATTGCGGTACTAGGCTCAGTCATTATCGTGACCGCTATTATATCTAGCTTAACAAGGGAACCCATTATACTGGTGCCATTAATAGTGCTATCAATAATATTGGCACGAGATAGTATTTCGGCAAAAGACTTATCAATAATACCGTTGTTAATCGGAATATTCGCAATTATAACAACAATAAATTACACTCCTCATATATACAATAATTATAGTGTTACCTACATAGAAGGATATACACTTAGTTTAATCATAAGTAATGTTCCCGCAACAATAGCACTCCTAGGGGCACCATGGAAACCATTACACTTAGCTGTGAACCTCGCTGGAGCAATGCATCCATATAGTAGCCTCGCTAATCTAATAGGCCTGAGACTTGCAGGTCAAAAATGGAGCACTTATGTGAGAAAGAACATAATTCTGGCAATGCTACTACTGTGCTATGGTTTTATAGTAGGTCTATTGTTGTGATACGAATATCTCTATGAGAAAATTTATTTTCTATATTGCGTGAGGTCTTCCTATTATGTTTTAACAAATAGATAGAAAGTCTTGGATCAGCTTATAATATAGCTAAATATTTTTCGTTTGTGTTCGATTACTAGTGTTTAACTGGATCTAGATTTTAATTATTGTTTTAGTAAATTTTAGCAACTCAGATTTTTTACTAGTATAATAGCCGGTTGTCCACTAAAGGGCCTATAATCTTCTATTAATTCATATTGCTTAAACCCTCTCCTCTTATAGAAAGCCAGGGTCTCCAAGTACGGTTCATAATCCATTCCTCCATAAGTTTTTACAGTCAGCACAGGCTTGCCCATACTGCAAGCATAGGCCTCTGCAGCTTTGACAAGCATGGTTCCTATTCCTTTACCGTGGAAACCCTTCTCCACTGCGAGCCATGCAATCTCGATACAGCACTCTTTCTCCTCTAACAAGACAAATCCACGAACAACATCTCCAACCCTAACTACAAACCCCGGTAACCGTCTAATAGCATTTCTAACCTCGGTTACTGCTTCAGGTGTGAACCATTCAGGCAAACTATGTAAGATATCAATAACTCTGTCTGAGTCTATCTCCCTAATTTTATCTATCCGATAAGCTCGTTTATTCATAGATACAATCAACCTCTACTATTTGTGTACAATTATTCTTCAAAATTAAAACGCTGTAATAGTATAATCCTCGATTGCACACTAAGATTAGGAATTATTAATAGTAGGCTCATTTACCCTAATGTTTTTGCCTGTGCCAAGCCTTGGAATTATGAATCAAAAAGCCAATGAGATTCTCGAGGTCTCGGTTTCTGTTAGTCCATCACTAAATGAGCCTTTGAAATGAATAATTGGCCAGGTTTGCCGTCGTGGATCAGACTCGATTCCTTTAACCTTTGATCAATGATTTGATTAGAATCCGTGAAGGAGGTAGAGTGATCGTGAGATTCCCTGCAAGCTTCATACTATTATCATTAATACTTTTATTAATTCTGATGCCTATGACGCTTCCCCTGAATACCCATAAGGCTAAAACAAGCATTATACTAGTAGAAGCGGAGGAAAATAGTGATAATAATCCGCCTCTTCTTAAGCTAATCTATCCATGCTGGGATGTATGGGGTACAGATATTATAGATGTAGTGGTAAAGGCTTATGACCCAGATGGATTAGTCAACGTCTCCACAGGTGTCCCCCCGATATATATGGTGCCCCTAACTCCCATGGAATATGGAAACACTACACTCTACCAGGTTGGCCTCGAGGGAAACATCATCTTCTCCATCTACGGTGAGATGCTGGGACACGTAGCCGAGAGTGCAAATATAACGGTCATAGCAATGGATTCACATGGGAGTAAAACTACAGTATATTTTGTCCTTCACCGGCCAGATCGCACAAATCCCCCAGTTATTATAGCTATTCCGAGGAACGGGAGTCATTACGTATGGGGAGAGAGCTTCTATTTCGCCGGAGGCTTCCCGGTGAACTACTGGCCCTGTCCTGAATACCTAGGCGATCAAACATCTACATATACCCCCTGTAGCTATAACGGGACTCTAAACTGGACCGTCACAATTTCCCTAGACAATAGAGAACTCTTAAGCTATAGTGGAGGAGGCTATGGAGGAGGCTGGATCAGCGGAACATACGAGGCTCCCCACGTGGAAACCTCTGAGCTCGAGTCTGGAACCCATAACTTTTCCTATGCGATTGACTTTGACCCTATCAATGTAGTCTTCAAAAGAGTCTCAGTCTTCTATGTAGAAGACCCAGGCACACCAACCGTTTATAAGGTATTAGATAAACAAGACAGAACAGTATCGATAGAAGAACCAAACATCACCATAACTACGCCCCAACTAACTGCACCCACGAAGATATGGGTCTATACCAATACGAGAAATCCCGGTACCTCACCACACTACACGCCCATAATAGGACCAATCCTAATAGTAACAAATAGCACGACACGCCCCGGTGTTTTAAACATATACTTCCACCTCAATCCCGAAGACCTACAGAGAATGAGCATAACCATGAGGGATCTAATGCCGCTGGCATGGGACAGAGACCTAGACATATGGTATCCTAAGGGAACATACAGGATATACGAGGAGAACTACACGATCAAAATGCTTACACCCTACCCCTTCTATGGAGGAGGACTATACATAACACTAGTCTCCAAGGCCTCGCCAATAATACCTCCAAAAATAACAATACTATCGCCCCAACAGGGAGCCATCCTAGAAAACGAAACAGTACACATAAAGTGGACAATCGAGAATGGAACATCTAAAATAACAAAAATAACGCTAACAATAGACGGACAACAAACCATAAACCTACCACCATCAACAAACACATACACACTCCAACTCTCACCAGGAACACACGAAATAACAATACAAGTCGAAGATGAAACAGGACTCCACGACTCCGCAACCCTAACCCTAACAATAACAAACGAGTCCTCCCAGAATACAACCACAAACACGAACACAA
>JALWJI010000146.1 GCA_027081695.1 Acidilobaceae archaeon
CCTACAAGACTCCTCGACTAACAGCAAACTCTAATCTATCGAGGAGAGCTTTAAACGCCTGCTTCAATACAAGCTTATTATCATAATCAACGATAAGTCTCATCGCCTCCTCCCTGTCTTCACGTAACTGCTCAACATATCTAATAATGTTCCTTGTCGCCCTTATTGCATCATCGACAACTGTGACCGTGGCCTTCTGAGCAGTCCTGCTGAAGGGATTAAGATCTATTGCAGCCACCTTTTTACCCCATCGAACGAGTGCCTCTGTCCGGTCGCCATCCTCTATCGCTAAGAGGACGAAGTCAGCTGATGCAATACCTTTCCTGCAGACAATTCCCCTCTTACTTTCAAGCCCTGGAACATATGTCTTCTCGCAATCAGGAGGAAGAATACGCTCTACGCCGTACTCTCTGAGGAACTCATAAATTCTTACAATCCTCTCCTCAGTTCTATGGAACAGGTTCACCTCGACATAGGCGCCAGAAACTCTTGAGAGTTCAGCGATCTCCTCGGGAGCTAATGCAGCATAGTTTCCATTTACACTAATAATGGGTCTGTTGGATGCCACAAGGTATGCTGCGACAACTTTTTCAGCATGGTCGGCGAACTCATGAGTTTTTTCTCCCAACAGATAATCGAATGCTTCGCCGCGTCCATGAGCTATTAGTCCATGTAGAACAACTATTCCTTTCCTATATCCTTCAACTATCTTTTCCCTTGTCATCAGTGAGTGATATCTCGGATGGGACTTGGGGATATCTGTCACTCCACCACACCCTTGGACCATGCTCGCTTGGCATTAACCTCCTTACATGATATCTCTCGGCCAACAATATATCTCTCGCATCCAGAAACTGGTCTGCCTCGATAAAAAGCACCAGCAACTTTTTCTTGACATAATATCCAATTAGCCCCGGTAGCCTAGAAAGAAACTCTTTGTCTATGCCGGTCGTAGCTAGGAGCTTCATCTGCTCTGTGAATCGCTGGGATTCCTCTATAAATAACTCGACTGTCTTATCGTCGCGGATTCTCATTATCGAGTTGAGAGCAAGATCTCTTCCATACTCTATATACCGTTGCCTCAGTAAGTCCCTGGTATGCATGGCTTCTCCTAGCTCAACAACTAGTATCTCGATACTCGATGGGAACGAAATACAGTCTGTCCTACCTATTCCAGGAGCCCCAGGCTGGTATCTTATAACGACTCCAATACCACAGGATACCGATAATACGTCGCCCAGCCCTGTTCTCTCCTCTATCTCTGCACGATGCGCCGCCCGAAGCGCGTCCATATAACTTAGCCCATTCATTGGAGCTGTCGCTAGAGCATAAGTTACAGCTGAGGCGGCACTTACAGCGTATCCTTTAGCCGGCGGAAGCGGTGCTCTAATAATAGACGGATGCTCCTCTACTCTGAGGATTGAAGCAGTTCTCCTCATAGTGGATGTAGTTAGGGGCTTGTCTCCTGGAACACATGTCTCAAAACGTGGTTCGACAGCTATTCCTACACCTAATGATCCTGTTGACAGATAGGAGCTTGTATACACCGGGACAAAAATTGAAGTTATGTGGTGGGGTGAAGACGCACACCACGCCACGGCAGGCACCTTTGTAGATCAGACTTGCACAGACGTGGCATTCTCCTACTGGATGCAGTAGTAGATACTAGCTCCTAGCAATGATATCCAGGGGAGGCGTTGGCGGCATCCTTCTCTTGTGCTCGGACTTAACGTATAGCTCGTAGACTCTCCTCGCTTTTTCTAGCGATATACCCGTGTAATCAGGTATTTTTTCTAATGGTATGTTTTTGTCGAACAACGAGTAGAGTATGACGTCTATTTCATCATATGATATACCGAGCTCGCCCTCCGCTGTCTGGCCTGGCCAGAGCCTAGGACTACTCGGCTTGAAGGCTATGTCACGAGGTACTCCCAGATACTCGGCAAGTCTCCTCACCTGGCTCTTGTAGAGTATACCGATCGGCAACATGTCTACGGCTCCATCGCCATACTTTGTAAAGTAACCTATTAGGATCTCGCTTCTATCACCGGTACCTGCAACGAGAAGGTTGTTCTTGTTGGCATAGTAGTATAGTATAGTCATCCTAATCCTTGCCCTAAGGTTTCCAAGAGGAACCTTGTCTTTCTCCTCGTCCTCATATATTGGTAGGCTTGACTTGTAGACGTCGACTATAGGTGAGATATTAACTATGTGTGTTTTTACGCCTACTAGCTTTGTAAGATTCTTTGCATCTTCGACATCCTTACTTGGTGTTACAAGAGCATCTGGCATTATGAGTGCGGTTACCCTGTCTTTGCCTAGAGCCTTTACGGATAAGAAGAGCACTGTCGCTGAGTCTACTCCTCCACTAACTCCTAGTACTACCCCTTTGGCTCCAGCACTCTCTACTTGATCAGTTATGAATTCCGCTATCTTCTCAGCTGTCTTCTCGTAATTTATCGAGACAACGTCGTTAATCGTTATCTTCTCAGCCAACCCCATCACCCTTCGCTTACAACGTTAAGAACCGTATCTAGTATTCTCCTAGCAAGTATCTCTTTATTTATCTTCCCAAGTACTTCCTTTATAACACGATCCTTTCTCCTCCATAATAATAAAACATCGAGGAAATCCGAACCAAAACCTGCGCCAAGCGCCGCCACGTTATTAGCCACAACCACATCTGCACCATACTTATCCATCTTCTCCTTAGCTGCACCAACAAGGTCCTCGACGGACTCAACGGTTTCTGCGGCGAATACTACTAGAGATCCTACTTTTCCAGAGGCTGCTTCAACGACCTTGGGTGTGGGTACAAGCTTTAGCTCAAGGATCTTTCCGCTCCTTATTTTTCCTAATACTCTCTTCTCAGGCGTATAATCTGCTGGAGCAGCGGTTGCAACCATAATATCGATTTTATTATTCTCAACTATCCGTTCAACAGCCTCCCGCATATCTCTAGTAGTGTTAACCCATACTTGATCTACGAAGTGCGGAGCTTCAACCTTCATGGCACCATGGACAAGTACAACCCTAGCTCCTCTAGCCCATGCTTCAACTGCTACCTCTACTCCCATTCTCCCACTGCTGGGATTCGATATAAACCTAACA
>JALWJI010000147.1 GCA_027081695.1 Acidilobaceae archaeon
AATACCTCTAGTAGAAGGATATAATTCGACATTTAGAGCATATGGCCTCAAACCATCTGACATCTTAGAATTTAATATGTCGATAGGTAATGATGCTCTAAATACGTCTTACAAGATTTACCTGATTCCATTCGATGAGATACCAGTTAAACCTCCAGCAACAGTAATTGTATCACCGTTAATGAAAATTGATACAAGTTATGAGTTCAATGTTACAATAAACCTAAAATATAATGAAACCATACTGCAAGAGAAGGGTATTAAAGAGCACTTACTAGGAATCCTTAAACATAATGGAACAGCATGGCTAAAACCATCAATCACATACATGACAAAAGACCTTAACAATAATACAATAAACTTTATACTAAAGAATGCTGGAGACCCTATAATTGTATTATACAGCTATCCGGTATCAATCGGCGGAGAGATAACGGAGACTACCAACGCGACGAACATTCACCTGGTATTAATAACAACTATGGTAGTAGTAGCAATCTATATGATTATAAGACGATCCCATTAGGGAATAATCTTATACAAGCTAAATTTTTCTGGTTTATCATGATATTGTCTATAGGCGATGTAACCTGTACTCGTAATAGTATAATATGCTAGAGGATATTATTACAATATGCATAATTGTACAGTAGAAGCATATTACACCTAGTTTTACTTCTATGTAAACTAGATACGGTATGGCTAGTAGACCCACTAGGTACAATATGGCCAAAAGAATTTTCAGTAAATCATTATTTATGAAATAATATGAAATGAGAATTATTAAAATTGTTATAAAATATATTGGTGCGAGTTCCGAGAAGTGTATTCCAGCGATACTTGATTCGGGCCTACTGTATAGATAAGCACATTCTGATGTTTCCCCGCCGGTCTCGATAGTGGGTAGGCCTCCAATATTATCTTGTTCCCCCGGTAGTGTTGATCCAGGCAATGATGTTTCCTCATGGGTTCCTGGGCAGTATCCTTCTCCGGTTTTATAGATATAGAGTGATTGGAGTGCCGAGCCTAATCCTATTACTGTTATTATGATTAATATTATGGTTATCGTTTTCCTGGTAAGCTTTCTCATGTCTAGCCATCCAATTTATATCTTGTAATATCGTCTTGCGCAGGATATTTTTGATTGTGTAAAATGATAAATATGAGAATATTTATGAATCATTTTATTTGACAATAATAACAAGAAGCGCATACTAATAGTGCTAAGGGGTATTATTTGGGAAAATAGTCCTTTATCCTCCTAGCACGTGGAGCCTTATTGTTTCTACTTGTTGGCTCATTTCTTCGGTTAATACGGGGCTAGGAACGAGGTTAGTGTCGCTAGGCGGATACACTAGTGGGTTCTCAAGAATAGATAGTAGCTCGGAGTCATTGGTTTCCTCGGCATACTGTACTAGGAGGTCTTTCTTAACCGCGCTGGCATACCATACATATTTGACGTTCTTGGCTGCGACTTCTGGTCGGAGCAGATAGTTTATGAACGCATATGCTAGATCTGGGTGCGCCGAGTTCTTGGGTACTACTATATAGTCTACCCAGAAGAGGGCTCCATCCTTTGGATTAATGAACTGGACATTAGGGTTCTCCTCTTGTACCACTAGGACATCTCCGCTCCATGCCTGAGCTAGGCATACTTGCTCAGATTGTAGTGCTGGCATATACTGGCTTGCTCCATAGAATCCTACTAGGTAGGACTTTATCTCGGATAATTTGGTTTCTACTTGGGTGAGTACGTTCTCGTTCCAGTTTTCGGGCTTTGAGGGATCATATCCTAAGGATAGCATTGTTGTCATTACTACTTCAGAGAACTCGCTCAAGAGGCTGGCTTTCCCTGAGTAATTTGATAGATAGCTGGCGTTGTAGAATGTGCTCCATGTGTCTGGGGGATTGTCTACGCAGGTTGAGACGTACGCTATTCCAGTAGTGCCCCACATGTATGGTACTGCGTATTCTTGGTTTGGATCTGCTGGGTGTGAGGCTATTGTTGGATCAAGATTAACTAGATTCGGTATTTTATCGTGGTCTAGGGGGAGGAGTAGCCCCATTTGTTTGGCCAGGCCGACGTAGCTGTGGGCTATAATCATTACGTCGTAGTCTCCTCCACCAGCCTTTAGTTTAGCCCAGGCTTCTTCCGCCGCTTCATATTCATCGTAGATTATTTTTACGCCGTATTCTTGTTCGAAGCTAGTTAGGACTTCTGGGTCCATGTATTCGCTATAGTTCAATATTTTCAGTGTTGGTGTCTGCTCTTCTTCTCCTTTTAGGAAGTATAGTGCTCCTCCTATCACAATTATTGATATTATTAGTATTGCGGCTATGTTTCTCATATTGTTTCACCTGTGTTCATCGGGTTTGCTCGATTATTCATAAATATTGTGATTCCTAGCATGGTGTGGTTTTCGTTTATACAGTTATCTTTGTTATCGATATATAGGAGAGTTATAGAATTATACTTGTTGAATAGTGTTTCTCGGTGGGATAACAGTGTCCCTAGATAAATTCAGAGAACTATCATACAGCCTCGTTTCTCTCCTCAAACTACGCACTCCACCTATAGGAATCCGTTTCCTAGACAAAGACCCCGATAAAACAGCTATACCAGGATTCAGACCATACAGAGACTTCCATAAGAGAATGGCTTTCTGCCAGGCAGCTGCTATAGCCAGATACTACAAGTGGCCCATCCTCATGGGCAAAGAAGATTTCTCTTGTCCAGGAGGACTAGTAGTATTCGGACTAGTAGAGACCCCAACCTATTTCGAAGACGGAAGCATAAGCGAAGGCCTATATACAAAGAACAAGGATCTAGGATCAAAACTAGACTCACACCTCGTAAAGCTCCCAGCCAGCCAATACAAGGGCATATCAATATTCTCCCTAGACCAACCAGTAGCAGAGCCACACGTAGTACTAGTCCATCTGACTCCCGGCCAATTATCAAGAGCAACAGTCGGATTCACCTACTTCACAGGAGAACCCCTAGAAATGAAAGCACTAGGAAAAGCAGGCTCCTGCGGAGG
>JALWJI010000148.1 GCA_027081695.1 Acidilobaceae archaeon
TCCTAGAACAGCTCAAGCACTAAAACTATCATTTAATCTGCTCCTCATTAATACTGTAAATGCACTAGCTGAGAGCCTAAACTTGGCCGAGGCCTATGGTGTAGACAAAAACACTGTCAAAAAAGTATTGGAAAAAACAGTATTCTCTACACTAGCCTCCAAGTACATCGATAGAATGACGAGCGATCCAGAGAAACCAGCCAGTTTCAGGCTTAAACTAGCAGCTAAGGATCTCGCATACGCAGTCTATGCAGGCTTCGAGAAATACGTGTCTCTGCCGGCGACTGCTGCTACTCTTGAAAAATATCTATCAGCAGTCGAATCGGGGCTTAGCGATGCAGACTATACTAGAATATTCTGGCTCTCTCATAAGAGGAGTCCTCGTGATAAAGAAAAAAATAGTTAGACTATCCTGTTAGTATTTCTTTTCCCTTTATGCTGGAGTGAATATTGGATTGTCGAGTGTTGCTACGTCTTTTACAGACTCTATTTCTTCTCGGAGATATTTTGGTACACTAAACATGTGAGCATGTGCTATCTTGTCGTAGAATCTGTTATTGCCTTTTATCTTCTCATTGATTAGCTTGTCTATGTCCATTCCAGAGAGGGACTCGGGGTCTTTTTCGTCGCTTGCAAGCACGAAGCCCCACACACCGTCGAAGCTCTTTACATACACGTGATAGTATGAGGCGTATTTGAAGACGCTCTTGATTGTATTGTATATGACTGCATGTGTGTATGGCATCTGTGTTGGGCTTGTTGCCTGGGTTACGAATACGCCGCCTGGCAGTAATTTCTTCTTTACTGCTTCATAGAATTCTTTTACATATAGCTTGTAGGCGGGGCCAGCCTCTATTGGATCTGCTAAATCTGCAATTATTACGTCGAATTTATCCTTGTCTTCTAGGACATATTTATAGCCGTCGCCGATGATTAACTCGAGCCTGGGGTCGTCAAAGGATCCCTGATGCCATTCAGGAAGATACTTCTTTGCGACATCAATAACTACTGGATCGATGTCTACCATGACTACTTTTTTAACTGACTTGAACCTGAGTACTTCTCTTATAGTTGCTCCTTCGCCTCCTCCTAGTACGAGGACTTTCTCCGGGTTGCCATGTAGAAGCAGTGCTGGTTGGACCAATGCTTCGTGATACACGAACTCGTCCACAAGGGCCGACTGCGTCTTTCCATCAAGCACTAAGGCTTTGCCTAGTTCTTCGTATTCTACTATCTGAATCTCCTGGAACTCGCTCTTTCCATGATAAATGAATCTCTTGACGGCATGCATATGAGCACTTGCAGGAGTACCCCACTCTATTATCCAGTTCCACCTATACATTTCCGTCATTATTTATGCACCTGTTTAGGTGTCCCCCAGTTTAGCTTTAAAGGTTTGATTAATTATCCACATAACGAATACTCATAATGAGAGTTGTCGTCTCAAAGAATACGGTGGCATAACTATGATTAAGCTAGTTGCAAGCGACATCGATGGTACTCTTACTGAAAGGAGGGGATCATTAATACTTGCCCTAGACGCCATAAAGGCTATACGCATGCTTGAGAGGTCTGGGATCAGAGTATCCTTGATAAGTGGTAACAGTTTACCCATTACCGCTGGCCTAGCTAGATATGTGGGAGCGTCTGGTCCGTCAATAGGAGAAAATGGGTGTCTCATACTTTACAATGGAGAATTAATACATCTATGCGATAGAAGACCTCCCCTCGAACTCGTTAATGAGATAAAGGCTCTGGGTCTTCGGGAGAGCTGGCAGAATAGATTCCGGTTATATGATCTCGCATTCCTAGCCGAAGATAGGTCACAACTGGATAATTTATCTGGAAAAGTCATGAAAATCGCTGAGAAATACGGCTTCAGGATACTAAATAGTGGATACGCTATTCATGTCCAGCCTCCGGGAGCTGGTAAAGCAAGAGGCCTATTGAAGGTAATTGAGCTACTTGGCGTCGAACCTCGCAATGTAGCTGTTGTGGGAGATGGAGAGAACGATGCCGAGATGTTCATGGATGAATTCTTTAAGGCTTGTCCCGCTGACGCTGACCCTGTGATTAAAAGTATCTCAGATTACATAGCTGACAAGATGGGTGGAGAAGGATTCTATGAGATAGCCCGATATATTCTTAATACGCTTAATCGATAAATCTCGTCCTCTAAACCGGTTCTTTGACAACTCTGTTTAAAGGCTCTTTAAACAATATTTCATATTATGGCTAGTGGCGGGATGAAGAATAGCAAACCATGGCTAAATATTGGATAGGATGGCCGAAGGCTCTCGCATGACCGCCATCCATTTATTGGGATCATCTATTGGTCCGAGAATATGACTTCGTTAACTATACGTTTTACCCGCTTTACTTCTCGTAAAGCGACAATATATTCAACTTCTTCCACGCCTTTTAGAGAGTATATTTCATCTATTATTTCGTTAATGTCTGAGAGTGATGGTGCAAGGATTTTCGCGAGTAAATTGTAGTAACCTGTGGTCTCATACAACTCGACTACATATCTATTCATTGAAAGACTACTCTTCACTTTGTTAATATAGTGGGCTCGAACTCTTAGCATTACGATTAATGTTATACCTAATCCTAGCCTGGAAGGATTGACTATTATGCTGAATCCTTCTAGGACTCCTTTTTCTTCGAGTTTTTTGACTCTCAAGTATACTGTGGCTTCGCTTACTCCCATTTCTTTTGCTACGCGGGTCCATGGAGTCCGTGAATCTTTTTCAAGTATGCCTAACAGTTGTAGGTCTCTTTCGTCTACTTTTAGATCGTTATTAGAAGGCTTCTTTCCCATCCCAATACACCCTTAGATATGTAGGATCAACTAGACGAATAATTACTACGTTAAGATAAAGACGCCATACAATAGTTTACTCTACGAGAATGCCATTTTTATCAACATCTTTGCTATCTTTGGCTTCGATACGAGAGCCTTCGTAATGCTCATCTTACTAATGTTTCCTAGGGCTATCGAGGCGTGGAGATCTCCTGGGATATTTCGCAGGAGTTCACGTCTCTCGGGTACGCTTAACTTCTTGACACCTTCTAGGATTCGTCTCTGCATCATTATCGATTCTGCTATCTTGCTCTTTTCAAGAGCTTTGACAGGATTCTTTCCTTTCTCTATTGCATCTGCTAATGATAATGCCGACAGCATACTCGGCCTGATACCCTCTCCTGTTAGTGGAAGAACAAAGCCTGCTGCCTCTCCTATAGGTATGGAGCCATTGTATTTGTTTATCTTGATCCCTCCAACAGCTATTCTTGCACCTTCTATTTTGGATAGAGTCTTATCCCTGAATCTTGGATCTCTTGATGTGAACTTTTCGAGAAGGACTCTTAACGTGTTGAAGTCAGCGTATCCGCCTACTCCTACTTCAGCGTATCCTGGTGTACTAGGGAATACCCAATAATAACCTATTAATTTGGTATCAAAGTATACTTCTATCGTGTCTTGTTCATCGAGGATACTGGTCTCGTAAATGTATTGTATAGCGTTTATTTTCTCGCCTGGATAGAATGCGTGGCCTCCTGCATTTACTAGGATGGCGCTTGATGGTATCGTTATTTTGTCCGAGCCATTGACTCGTACAGTTGATGTATTGGGATCATACCGCGATCTGTAAAATACTTCTGCTCCGGATTCGTTTATCAACGCCTGGAACATGCATGTTCTATCTATTATGTATCCATTCAATCCGTGGAGATCGAATACTTCTTCTCCATCTACATAGAGTTTAGCGCCTCTCAGGGGCCTCTGGATACAGTTCTCCGGTATATTTACTCCGATTCCCTCTACTCCAGGGATAGCTCTTCCACACGGCTTCATTCCAGGCTTATGTGCCGCCTCGTAAACATGAACCGTATACCCTTTCTTAGACAAGTGATAGGCCAGCGTCGCTCCTGCTGGTCCTGCCCCTACTATGTGTATGTCTGCTTTCATCCTGGTCCCTCATTTATGGCCTAAATGTTAGATTTCTTAGTTTTCCCGGATAGCATGATGTATTGTTTAGATTTTTAAACAGCTACATATATTGATGCACAACATAATATTATCTATAACCGGACTAGTGATAAACGGAACACCTAGAACAGTGATGCCTGAACCAAAACATCCCTCATGTCAGCGGTGTATCGAAATGCATAAACCGATAATGCCCGAGAAACAATCCACGATAAACTATAGGGGAATAATAAGAGATCCTATTCACGGCTTCATATCATATAGTGATCTCGAATACACGCTAATGCAACATCCGTTTCTAAGAAGACTACACAATATAAAGCAACTAGGACTAAGCAACCTTGTGTTTCCCGGAGCTACCCATACTAGATTCAGCCATAGTATCGGAGTAATGCACTTAGCCGGTATTATGGCCGAAAGGATATCCCATATAGCTCAGAGAAATAGCGACTTGTGCAGGGAAATTTTTGCTAGGTGCGATATAGGTCCGGACAATTTTGTGAAAACCGCTAGGCTGCTCGGACTATTACACGACATAGGGCATTTTCCATTTAGCCATCAGCTCGAGATAAGCCTACAAACAATCATAGACATGAGCATGTGGGCTTCTGCTCTGGATCAACGTATCCCCGAGGGCTTTAGGCAGGAGATTAAGAAAATTACTAGGAGATATTCTCCTCTCACAAGGACTAAAAAGCTTCATGAGGTCTTTACGCTTGAGTATATTGATGTATTATCGGACTATGTCAAGCAGAACTATGGTGGCGACTCAGTAGAGCTTCTAAGAACTGTCTCTAACATTCTTAGAGGCAATTTTTTTATAGATAATGCTTCCGAGTACTTGGGCTTTAAGACAAGTGCTTTGAGATTGCTGGGAAGCCTTATATCTCACGATGTGTTTGATGCTGATAGACTAGATTATTTGGAAAGAGACGGTGAGATGACGGGTGTTGTATATGGGATAATTGACACGGACAGACTGGTACATGGACTAGATATTATAAGAGATGAGAATGGAGAACTCCAATTATCAATACATGACAAGAGTATGAGTAGCCTCGAAGACATCTTCGATGCAAGATATAAGATGTACAAGAGTGTATACTATCATCACAAGAGTCTCGCAATAAACATTGCACTCAACAAGATAATAGAAGGATTATTCAGGGTATGGGATGAAATAGTTCCAAGCGAGCTAAGGAAACACCTCAATACACCCTCTCTATTCTATGATCCCGTACATATGGCTAATCTCATAGTACAGCAAAAGTTCCTCTACACGGACTCAGACCTCGAATACCTTTTCACCAAGATGATCCATTCAAAAGACAATATAGCGTCCAGATGGGCCAAAAGCATATTCAGTAGAAGAGATCTTCTCCCAGTATCTCTAGTAAAGAGACCCGACAGCCTTCTTACAATCATACAAAAATACAGTGGAGATAAAGACGCCCTTGACATCGCTAATCAAGTCTTCACAAGCATATTAGCATCCACAGAAGAAATACAGGATTACATAATAGAGCGCATAAGAAAAGAACTTGGAAACGAAATAGACCAAGATAATATTATAGTAGATTTTGACAAACGAACTATCTTTAACGCAGAAAGCCTGAAAATGCATCGTCAATTCAACTCTTTATATCTAAATGCATTAGCAAAAGTAAGTTCCGTAATCCTTCTGTACGTATTCGTATACTCCGATGATGAGAAAACCCATAAAGCAATATTCACGATAAGATCCGTGCTTAGGAATAGTCTCCCAAGAGTATTAGAGAATATGATCAAGAACTATCTAAGAGCCTAACCTAATAATTTATTATAAGATTATTACTTTTCCCGGCGTATACTTGAGAGTATCTTGCCAACAAGCTGAGGATCCGGCTTCATACCATTCCTTATTTCATACAGGATACTGTCGAGAAGAACAGTGTTAGTAGCTAGTTCTTGCGCGAGTTCGCTAACCCATGAAACACTAGTATTTGATAGCGCCTCAAGTCCCCTCATTATCTGTTGCTTGCTCCATCCTCCACCTATTCTTGCGGCTACATCAACTACCGCCGCAGGTATTGCCCATTTAATATGCCAATAGGATAACTGTGACATTTTGCCTGCACCAGCCTCATTAATGTCATCTCCAGGGATTCTTAATGATCCACTCATGATAGGATCCCGGAGCCTCAACTGTTGCTGTAATACCATTTAGGGTGTCTAGCAATCATCTATAGTGGAAAGAATCCTTAGATATCATTCATGAACACATCTTCTCTTTGAAGCTTCTCCGAGTAATATGATACTTGGCGATGAATTAATTAGAAACCCCGATTGATCCCTTAAAACCAGAATCCCCGGGGTTCCAACTAGAGTATTTTATCTCAAAATACGAAAAGATACTATCAAGGGTGGATGAGGCCATCTTGCCCCCTCCAGAACGGTGAAGAAATTACCGCGACCCGACACCCCCATCTCCTTTATCAATCACCTGCCCTATAATTCGATACAATGGGTAGAGGAAGTATGGAGTCTATTGCTAGATCGCTCAAGAATAAAGGCTACAAGATATACCTCAAAGAGATAAAATATAGTAATCTCACAGGATCGCTTGTCACCGAGAAAAAACTTGTCGCATACAATTTCCTCGAAGGCGTCAAAATCTCCCTCAAAGAAGACAAAGCCACGAACACGTATTCTCTATACGTATTAATAAGGGGGAAGAAAGCCACATCATCTATTGCTAGCAGACTAGAATCAATTGGCGGAAGCGTAGATCTAGAAGAGGGAGAGAGGCTATTTGGCGTCGTTAGACAAATCCCCGAAAACATTATCAGCAGACTCATCGAGTCACTGTAAAGCCCCCGGCTCACCGGACTGGACAGGTCTAGCATTAAGAATCCTACAAGAGTCCCCTAGTTATTTAACCAGATTACCTGGTATTGTAAATGCACTATATCGCCTAGGAATAGACCCCGGCAAAACCATAAACCTTAATCTAAGTCTAGGATGCTGCGGTAAAGCATACTATGTACCCAATAACGACTCCCTCTATACAGAGCTTCTTCATAACCCTAGTGGAAAGGTCGAGGCCAGCATCATCCCTATAGATACAGATAATCTTTCGTCCACACTACGATTATTTGATAAACTAGGAATACCATGCTCGAAGAACGTCTTGATCGTTAATCCGCTAGGTTGGCCACTCATTTCTCCAATAATAATGGATAATGCTGGATTAAACAGTAGACATTGCCTTGATCTCGGATCCTACAAGGTTTTCCCAGGAGGGCTTCATCCTCTCCAAGGATTCTCATTATCCGGAGAATGCCTTCAGCCATCTTCTAAGGACTCAGATACCAGTATAGAGCTTAGAGGATTCAGGCTGGAGAATTATTACACTCCGATAGGCTCCTCTAAAACGCTCCAGCTAGATGTGTACGAAGGAGAGAGCTGGATAGCCAGTGTATGGAAGAAGTCTAGTATAACAATCTTAGATAAGGACAGAAAAGGATCTTTAGAGATTAAGAGCCCCTTCTACGAGACACCTATAGCTATGCTATATCCGTATAGATTCGTCGAACAAGTGGTACTTGAGGAAGAGTTTACTACTGTAGCCTTGTCTGCAGGCTACGAGGGTAAAAGCATCGCGATCGGCTCTCGGTATCCTTTCCGGGTTAGGGTAGAACCTGGAAAACTAGAGATACAATATAATCGATCTCTTCGCATTAGTCCTGGAGGTCCCTTGACTGCTTTAAGATTAGCAGTAGAGGATTCAATAATTCATAAGCCTATAGAGTATTGTACTGAGGGTTTAGCTCATATTAGATCGAGTAATAGTATTGTTCTCATCTACGGTGTTGACCCAGATACCTTGGTTCTCCACCTGTTAGCGTACTCGCCGGTAAGTGATGGTGTTGCGGAGATAAGGGTGAGGGCTCCTGTTAAGCAAGCATTTATTGATGACTGTCGTGAACAGGAACAATTATTGTTCCAACATGAGCTAGGACGAATACCGTTGCCCTGGGGTTCATGGTATAAAGTAGAAATAAACGTGAGGAAACCACTGTTTAAGCTGAGAAATAAACAACGATCCCGCTAGTTTTTCTGAAAATTATGTTATGTTGGAATGATTTTGTATTATAGTCCCGTTGCATCGCCGTAGTCTTTGAGTAGTATTTCTTCTAGGCGTCCTTCTGAAGCTGCGACAACATATCGTATAAAGTCTTCTTCATACGGTACTCCTATGAACGCCATCTTTCCGTTAATTGCGATTGCTGGAACACTTGTAACACCGTACTTATCTGCTATATCGCTGTTCTCATATGCCTCTACTGTGTCTGCTATCACCTTTGGATTTCCTCTTTTATAGGCTTCGTAGGCGAACATGTTTGCTAGCAGGGCCGCGTATGGACAATATGGACATGAAGGTGTCACAATTACTTCAATGTGCACTTTCTCCTTAAGTTTTTCTAGTTGTGCCCCAGTATGTTCTTCTAGTCCCGAGTCTCCTTCGCTTATTCTGAGGATAGTCTCTATGAGTCCTCTTATCTCCTCTCCCGCTGGTATTCCAGTGTATCTAATATAACCGTCTATCATTGTTACTGTTGGAACTCTCTCGACGTTCTGCTTCTTGAATTCTTCTAGATGTTTTTCTACCGATTTATCGAATATTCTAACTTTCAGCTTTGGCTCACCGTTCTCTTTGGGGCTGTTATCTTCCATCATTTTGAGTAGTAAGATCGTGTCGTCACAGGTCTCACAGTTTGGTCCTATGAACACGTCTACGGTCACAGGATTAACCATATCAAGTAGCGTCTCCTGGAGCTCTCTTTGGAATGCTTCACTTGTATCTATCGTGTAATAGTCCGGCATCTCTATGCACCTGCCATACTTGAATCGTTAACAGGACTATTTACCCTTCTATATAGATTAGCTAGATTTAAGTCTTATCAGACAAAATCATTGAATGGACAACTCTAATCGATAACAGTTACACTCTCACAAACAGCGTGACGCGGGGTAAACGAAACATGCCGCTAGCAGAGCTACCATGCGAGAAGGCGTCAAGACTAATAATACCATCGATAAGAGCAGCACTAGTAAAGTATCTTATCGAACACCGCAATCTTACAAGGTACCACGTGGCAAAGTTACTCGGAATAACGCCTGCATCCGTGACAAACTACATGAAAGGCGAGAGAGGAACAAAACTAATCGAACAACTACTTATGAATCAAGACTATTACCGTGTAATCGAGAAAATGGCTGATGTAATAATTAGGAACCGTGGTCTCTATACGGATTCTGCCTATGTCCAGTATAAAGACTTAGTGTGTACTCTATGTTCACAGCTTAATGAGGCGGCTAAGAAGGCAAATTGTCCGCCTCATGGTCATAATGGTGTAAATGGATCATAGCATGAGTACTGTAATGCCGTGTTTGCCCCTGAATCCTTCCCTTAGATTCCCCTGAATATTATTCCACGTTAATATCTACGGGATACGATGCTTAGGTTCTCAAGGTGCCATGGAAAATATACTATTTTAACATTGAGGAGTAAATATTATGTATAATGGAATGGATAAGGAGATGCACTATGATTAAAGATGCTGCTACAAAAGAACTACTCTATCAGACGCTGGCAGTACTGTATAAGCATGCAGAGCAACTTGTAGTTCTCGAATACCCTAAGAGTATTGAGAGACGAAGCGTTGATCTAGTGGTTAAGTTTAGGAATGGTAAGAAACTCCTTGTAAAAGTAGCCTATGATGCAGATGCACTTCCTAGAAGCGAGATCCAGGAACTGCATAATTTATCTTCTGTCCTAGAGGTTCCCGCAATAATAGTCTCCGTATACAGGTCGGGTACACCTCTGATCGATGGTGTAGCATATGAGAGAGGCGGAGTTAGGATTGTAACTCCTGAGACCTTGAATAATATTCTCTCAGGTAAGGAGCAGATCTATATCTATGAGGGAAAAGACTGCTTTAAGCTAAGTATTGACGGTCAAAAACTAAAAGAGAAGCGTCTCGAAAAGAATATGAGCCTAGGAGATCTAGCATTATTAGTCGGTGTATCTAGAAGAGCAATATATGAGTATGAGAAAGGAAACATGGAGCCTAGCATAGAGAAAGGAGAGAAACTAATCAAGGTTTTAGGAGAGGACATAGTTAAACCAGTCAACATCTTTAAGCCTGTTAAGAGACAGCTCCGTACGTCATCGTTAATGTTCGATACAGAGACCGAACAGAAAATTGCAAATACGCTACTATCTAAGGGATATAGCATAGCTCATGCTAAGAGAACAGTAGTAGATCTTACTGCAAGAAAGGGATCTGAGGACAAGATCACAGTCTTAGTCGAGCATCCTAGGGAGAGTAGTCAGAGAATTATTGAGAAGATCTATTATCTTAACCGGATGGCTGATACGGTTGATGTAAAAGAAAGATATGTAATAGTTGAGAAGAAAAAGGTTGCCCAGGAGCTTCGTAAGGAAGGAATATTAGCCTATAATTCATGGGAATTTATGAGAATGGTCGCTGAAGGTGGACAGCGAAAGAAGAACGATGATGACGAGACATAGAGGAATCTTTCTCACAGGGGAGCCGGGGAGCGGGAAGACAACCGCGGTATACAAGGCAGTTGAGATTCTAGGAAAATCATGTCGTCTCGCAGGATTCCTAGCTCCCGAGCTGAGGTCAAGCGAGGGCTACAGGCTAGGTTTTAACATACGAGATCTCAGAGGCAGAGAATGGTGTCTTGCACGGAGAGGATATCATTCTCCTGTTAGGGTAGGAAGGTATGGTGTCTGTGTTGATTATGTGAATGAAGCGGTTGAGATTTTACGTGGTGAACTTCTTGGTAGTGATGTCGATATTATTATAATCGATGAAATTGGCCCCATGGAATTGAAGGTTTCGAGTCTTAGAAACTTGATAATAGACGTCCTTCTAGGCGATAAGCCGGTCATAGGCGTTGTTCATCGAAGGCTGAAAACAAGTGATCCCGAGGTATATCGTCTTGTAGAGAGGAAAGGTGTAATCTTATATATGACCAGGCAGAACCGCGACCTCATCACTTCCAGGTTTCTTAGATATGTAGAGGAGATAAGAAATGAATACTGTAGTTATTAGGGAAGGGAAAGCGCTTATTCACATACCGGATCCTTCACATGCAATTCAAGGAGATAGATTCGAGCCTGCATGGCTCCCAGTATTCTATAATCCTATAATGGTGTTTAATAGGGATCTCAGCATCCTAGTCTTAGACTCGTATACAAGATTGCATGCTCCGCATAAGCCAATAAAAGCGATAGACGCGCTCTCCGGCACAGGTGTACGTGCGGTAAGACTTGCACTCGAGGTCAATGGCCTAGAATATATCCATGCGAATGACATAGATCCCCGAGCTGTGAGACTCATAGAGTCTAACTCAATGCTAAACAATGTCGGAGACAGAGTAAAAATCCATCAAATGGATGCTAATAGGTTACTAAACACTATAAGGACCGAGTATCATGAACCGATCCTATACGTAGACATTGATCCTTTTGGAAGCCCAGCCCCATTTGCACGAGAAGCTCTCTATACAACTGGACACCATGGACTGGCCGCTTTTACTGCAACTGACTTGGGAGTTCTCGAGGGGAGCAAGTCTCGGCCTGCTCGGCGGAAGTACTGGGTGGAGATACGTAAGACTCCGGAGTCTAAGGAAGTGGGCTTAAGAGTACTATTGGGGTTCCTGGCTAGGACAGCCGCATCTCTTGATAAGAGTATTAGGCCTCTCTTATCATACTATGCGGATCATTACTATAGGGTCTATTTACTTTTGGAGCGTGGTTCGAAGAAAGCCGATGCTATGCTTGAGTCAATGATTGGGTATGCTACGTACTGTAGGGAAGTGAAGCGGACCTTTCTCGGGCAGATATCTTGTCCACGTGGAGAGAGGGGTGTAGTTATTGGACCGCTTTGGAAGGGGCCGTTAGCGGATTCTGGATTCCTGGAAAGACTAAGGGGTAGCTTGCCCCGGTTCGAGTATCTGGAGACTTTCGATCGTATAACCAAGTTAATGGACATGTTAGTTTCCGAGACGAATGTTTGTACTGATTGTATTCACTATAGAATTGACTATGTCGCCTCTGCCGTATCTACGAGTATGCCTCCGAGAGAAAGGCTGATTGAGGATCTTGTTGCTCTTGGTTATAGAGCTTCCCGAACGCACTTCTCACCATTAGGAATACGGACTAATGCCCCATATAGTATTGTATCGTATTTAATAAGAAAATACTCGAAATAGAAAACGAGGTGCTTGGAGAACCCTTTACTGTTTTACTTTGATCTGCGGCTTAGTGTACGTTTCTCGTATTTGTCTTCTCCTCTCTACTTCTCTCTGGAGCCATATTTCTAGTAGGATGCATGTGCTGGGGTCATGGAAGTTTCTAGGACCACACTCGTCGAAGAACGGGCAAGTCGTACAGGGTATTCTTATAGCTGTAGACATGTCTATGAGGAGACTCACTTTCTTTGCTCTATCCTCTATAGTGAAGAGCCTATAGGTTCTCCTACCATTTACGGATACTTGTTCTCTTTT
>JALWJI010000149.1 GCA_027081695.1 Acidilobaceae archaeon
TGACTCAGAAGGGTATTGATGAGGTTGCGCAGCATTTCCTTGCTAAGAGGGGTATTCTTGCTGTTAGGAGGGTTAAGAGGAGTGATATTGAGAAGATTGCTAAGGCCACAGGAGCAAAAATAATAACGAGTCTAAGAGACCTCAAAGAAGACTATCTAGGCTATGCTGAGCTTGTTGAGGAGAGAAAAGTCGGAGAAGACAAAATGATATTCATCGAAGGAGCAAAGAACCCCAAGAGCGTAACAATACTCCTCAGAGGAGCCAACGACATGCTCCTAGACGAAGCCGAGAGAAACGTACTAGACGCACTTCACAGCCTAAGAAACATACTCAGAGAGCCCAAGATCGTAGGCGGCGGAGGAGCAATAGAAATAGAACTAGCCGAGAGGCTAAGAGACTTTGCAAGAACCGTAGGCGGCAAGGAACAAATGGCTATCGAGGCATATGCAGAGGCTCTAGAAGTAATACCCACAGTACTAGCCGAAAGCGCAGGCATGGACGCACTAGACACACTACTACAGCTAAAAGCAATGCACAACCAGGGCCACAAGTTCGCAGGAATAAACGTGGTTGAAGGCAAAGTAGAAGAAGACATGACAAAGATAAACGTGTACGAGCCAATAATCGTAAAGAAGCAAGTAATAAAGAGCGCTAGCGAAGCAGCAATAAGCCTGCTAAAGATCGACGATGTAATAGCGGCTGCTCCACCAAAGAAAGAGAGCAAAGGTAAAGGCGAGGAAGAAGAGGAAGAAGGATCAGGTCCAGGATCCTTCAACTTTGACTAACCTATATAAAACACCTAATTTTTCTTGATCTCCCACTAAGACAATTCCTCCTTATTGTAAGAAATTAACTTAAACTTAATGAAGTGGATTAGTCTTGACTACTCAAAAGTACGACTGCTATCATAGCGAATATGATTCCAGCTATCTGTCTGTATGATAAATTTTCTCCTAGCACAATGTATGAAAGTACAACTGTTATGGCAGGATATAGGCTTGTGAGAGGTATAACTATTGAGGCTTTACCGCCCCACTGCAAGGACCATATCAAGAATATATAGCCTAGAGTACCTGCTAGTCCCGCTGCTAGTCCAACTACTATAGACTTTGTATCTAATACAGATAAATGAGAGAGCCCTTTTGTAAATATGATGGTTATCATTACTAAGAGTATTGCTGTATTAGTCACTAGGTATACTGTGTACCACTCGGCTCTTACAGATATCTTTTTTAGGAGTATCCCCCATACTCCCCATAATAACAGTGTCAATATTGCTGCTAAAGCCCACTTCATTTTAACCACCGTTAACGATCCAATTATCCGTCTTAGACTTATTACCCCGAAATAACCATTGCGTGTTTGTGGGAGAGGGAGATGGCAGAAGAATTCTACAGCGCCTATCCAAGAATAAGCGAGAAGGTCAAGATAGGCCCACCCTATCTGACCAAGTATGAGAGAGCCCGAATAATAGGCATAAGAGCCTTCCAGCTAGGATTTGGTGTGCCTCCATTGGTTCCACCAGAAGTCGTAGGCTCGACGGATCCCCTAGATATTGCGAGGTATGAGGTTGACAATGGAATACTACCACTCTCAGTCTATAGGTATATTCCCGGAGGACCAGCACAGGCAATACCGCTTAAGACTCTATTAGAATTCGGGAGGGAAATTGGCTACAGATACTAGTCGTCAGATGGAATCACAGGTTATGAAAGAAAATAGTTTCAGTAGATGTGCAGGGATAGTCGGGAAATTCTTCGAGACAGGTTCTCTAATAATATATAATGAGAATACTGCAGAACTGCAGCTTCTTTCTCCAAAGGAGCCTATTTCTTGGAAAAGAGCCCTGTTACTAGCCTATGATAACCTTGTTCCACGAGGATGCTATATTAGGCTTGTAAGAAAACAGAACGGGCTATCAATGGTGTTTTATAGGAGTAAAAACAAGGGTAGCCGGAGGTTTCTTGGAATAGTTCTGGCAGGTATCACATTACTTATGGTCTATGTTTCAGGCCTGGCGCTCTCATCGAACTATGGAGAGGGAATAGCATGGAACCCTCTAGGCTACCTATTAGGATTACTGGTTCCACTTCTCGCACATGAACTTGGACACTGGGTAACGCTAAGAAAATATAGGACTCCAGCAAGCATACCCTACTTTATCCCTGCTCCACCTATCCAGCTAGGCTTCATAGGTACCTTTGGAGCAGTTATCAACATGAGATGGCTTCCACCAAATGCGAGAGCCTTAAGTATGAGTAGCATTATGGGTCCTCTAGCAGGGTTCCTTGCAGCGCTCCCATTTGCATATTATGGAATAAAAGCATCAATAGTTTTACCAGCAGCAGCAACAGGTGGAGTGATCCCATTTGTACCGCTAATAATGCTACTTATCCCCACCCCGGTAACTCCTGGACCCCACGAAGTAATCGTGCTAAGCCCCATGGGGTTCGCAGCATTCATAGTTTTTGTTGTAACGTTTCTCAACCTCCTTCCAGTGGCGTCTTTAGATGGTGGTCATATAGTAAGGGCTCTAGCAGGATTCAGACTCCATTATCTTGTAACAATAACTACTGTAATCCTACTTGTATTATCGAGCACGCTGTGGCCTGGATTCACGTTTTTCGCATTACTAGCGATATTCATATTTTACATGAATAGACATGGTCATCCAGGAACAGCCCTAGGAATAGAAGAAGTTGATTCTGGAACGGCCCTTGCAGGGATCCTCTTTGGCCTCCTACTAATACTGACCATGCCTATACCTGTGACTTGATAGAAACGCTCTCTACTCTCTATACAACCACGACATAGAGGTTCCCTATTATGTGGAAGTATAAGCGGAGTCCACGCAAAAAGCCAAGATATACTAGAACCGCTAACCGATCAACTCAGAATTACGCCTGTTATCCAAGACACCCATATATCGCGGTCGTAGCTGAAAAGCCGAAAGCAGCAGAAAAAATCGCGTATGCACTAGGGAAAGGCGTAAAGTGTAGATACAAGGGGATACCCTACTGGAGCATAC
>JALWJI010000150.1 GCA_027081695.1 Acidilobaceae archaeon
CTACTATACACAAGCATTCTTAACCCTCCACGAGTATCCAATAATTATAATTGATGTTCTTGGAGGGAAGAGAGATGAATTCTATCAAACAAGCAGTCTATACAGATAAAGCTCCTAGACCCGTTGGGCCCTACAGTCAAGCAATCCTAATAGACGGGTTACTATTCATATCAGGACAGATCCCAATAGACCCCTCGACGGGCAAACTCATAGACGGAACCTTCGAAGAAAAAACGCGTAGAGTACTTGAAAACGTGAAAGCAATAATCGAAGCGGCGGGAGGAACACTGGATGACGTGGTCAAGGTAACAGTCTACCTAAAAGACATAGGCAAATTCTCGGATTTCAATAAAGTATACTCCGAGTACTTCAAAGGAGTACCCCCTGCAAGAGTCGTTGTAGAGGTGAGCAATCTACCGCTCGGAGCAGACCTAGAGATGGAAGCTATTGCCTACATACCCACTACACAAGAAGAACACTACTAGTCGCCGACACTAGAAGTCTAGGAGGAGGTTACCCTATTGGACGAGCTAGTAAACGATATAGTTCAGCGGAGCAGAGAAGCCCTAAGAGTAATAAGAGACTATGTACATAAAACCCCAATAGAAGCATCATCAACCTTCTCTCGACTAGCAAACGGAAAAGTCTACCTGAAATATGAGAATCTGCAAAAGACAGGAGCCTTCAAGGTCAGAGGAGCCCTCTATAAAGTATACAAGATAAAGGACAAATATGATGGCGTAGTAGCCGCCAGCGCCGGAAACCACGCCCAGGGAGTAGCGTATGCCGCATCAGTATTTGGTCTCAAATCAATAATCGTCATGCCTGTAGGAGCCCCCATTGCCAAAATAGAAGCGACCAAAGGATATGGAGCAGAAGTAGTGCTCGCCGGATCAGTGTTCGACGAGACACTTAAAGCGGCACAAAAAATTGCAGAGGAAAAAGGATACTACCTAGTACACGCATTCAATGACCCAGACGTAATAGCTGGGCAAGGAACAATAGCCTTCGAGATAATGGAACAACTAGACAGCTTCGACCAGGTCCTAGTACCTGTAGGTGGAGGAGGATTAATCTCGGGAATAGGATCAGTTCTAAAGAAGTATCGTCCCTATGTGAAAATAATAGGAGTCGAGCCAAGCGTAGCACCAAAAGCAACACGCGCACTACAGGAAAGAAAACTAGTCACAATAAAACCAGGCGTATCAATAGCAGATGGCCTTATAGTAAAGACACTAGGTGATCTAACATTCAAAATAATGACAAAAGTAGTAGACTCAATGATAACAGTAGAAGAAGACGAGATAGCTCACGCGATCTATCTACTCCTAGAGCGAGGAAAAGTACTTTCAGAGGGAGCAGGCGCCGTTCCACTCGCAGCACTCCTATATGGGAGAGTCGACACACGTGATAAAACAAGCGTTGCAATAATAAGCGGAGGAAACATAGATCTAACCCACATATACAGGATAATCCTAAGAGGCTTAGGACGCGAAGGCAGGCTTGCACGCATAGCGGGATATGTGCCTGACGCTCCGGGACAGTTAAGGAGAGTCCTTGAAGTAATAGCCTCTAACAGAGGAAACGTGATAGGAATACAGCATGATAGAATAGATCCAAGACTACCGGCATGGCATGCAAAGGTAATCGTAACGTTCGAAGCGCCTGGAAGAGACAAAATAAAAATGATTGTCAAAACGCTCAGAGAGGAAGGATACGAGTTCTGGGAAGAGGACTCATACGAGTAGCGTTCACTTGTCACAGATACTCTTCGTCCCACATTATACCAGATTCAAGAAGATCCCTAACCCGTTTAGGGACAATAGGACTACCATCACGGCCGAGAGGATAAACAAATGGAAGTTCAACACTATACTCTCCAAAAGGCGACTCCAGCCAGAGCACAGCCGGACCGCCAACCTTAAGATCACGAACTCTTTTCCCACTATAAACCTGTGCCACAGCCCACGTAGCAGTATGAATACTCATCTGTCCAGGCCCCAAGTTCCTCACGGAAAAACCAGGCAGATCGTGAACCAACAATAGACCCCTAGCCTTAGGAGGATAATCCCCCATTATTCCTCCAATAACAATACACGTAGCCACACGAGACTCCCAGGGCTCAAGCGGCCTAGGTGCGCGGAGATCCATAATTATCGAGGGAGAAGAGCAGCCGATTTCTCTAGCAGAAACATACGTATAAGGAATGTCATTCTTATCCAGCAGAGAAGCCAGTACAGGGTCATGGACTCGTGAAATCACTAGATCGAGTCCGTTTTCTCTTGCCACTTCATAAGATTCGATATATTCGGCGATGAGCCAGCGTGTAGGCTTAGATTCTAAGTGTTCTATAACGATTAACGGAGCCTCAAAGACCTTATCGGTGCCCGGCACATTCAAGAGTATTCCCATACCTCTATCCCAACCAACTGGGTTATGGCCGGAAATCCTTAAATACCACCAAGGAGCTCCCTATGAATAACGAACCAACAGCTAAGAACAGGAAAGAGGTGTACAGAGATGGCATGTGAAGGAGCACCCGAGGTAAGAATCGGTAAGAAGTCAATCCAGAGCTATGTCCTCGCAATACTAATGAACCTAGTAGACCAGGGCGCAAACCAGGTCGTAGTAAAAGCAAGAGGCCGCAACATCAACAAGGCAGTAGACGCAGTAGAAATAGTAAGAAACAGGTTCGCCAAGGGCGTAAACATAGTAGTAGAGAGCTGTGAGATCGGCAGCCAAGAAATACCAATAACAGACCCACAGACAGGCCAGACCAGAACCAGGAGAGTAAGCAGCATCGAGATCTGCCTCAAGAAAGAGGCAGCCTAAACCACTCTAACATAAATATAAACACAATAGTAAATACCGGGATTTTTCCGAGGATCAGCCCCTGCTCTAGGAACGAGAACGCCTATGACACAGACGCCGACAATAACAGGCACATCCTATCATTCTAATCTCATAACCTCCTCGTCTAAAA
>JALWJI010000151.1 GCA_027081695.1 Acidilobaceae archaeon
CATTATGCTCTCAGTACCACCATACGTAACTGTACCTACTGCATCGTTTGGAGCGTTTGTGAGCATCATTGCATTTTTTACTAGTTCACGCTCGAAGAAGAAGGCGCTTTTGAACACGGTGGGATCTAATGCGTTCGTATTGGCGAATAATCTGTAGGCTTCTAGCGCGAGCTCTCTTAGTTCGTTAATGCCGGTCTCGTAAATGTATGTGAATAGCCTTCCGCTACGAGGGTCAATGTCGTTTTGTTTAAGTTCGTATAATTTCTGGAGAAGTGTCTCTCGATCTGTCAAGATAAGGACACCTTTAATAAACAAGTTAAAAACAAAATAATAAATTTAATCAAGTGAAAATATAGTGGGATAAAGTCTTACTCTTAACAACATAGGTTATTCTCTTAGTTTATAGTAGATTCTTCTACGTCTCCTACCCTTACTCTCTAGCTTAACTATTTCGATACCGGGCACTTCACAAGTATTCTTTACGTGAGGACCTCCATCTGCCTGTATATCTATTCCAGGAATCTCAACTATTCTGAGCCGGTCAACGCTGGGAGGCAGCTTGCCAGCTAGCTTAACTAGTCCAGGTATTTTCAAAGCTTCTTCACGGGGAAGCCAGTATACCTTGACCTGATGGCACTCCGAGAGTATCCTGTTAGTTTCTTCCACTGCTTCTCGAAAAGCGCTTTTCCAGTCCTGAACCATTGACAGATCGAAGTCATCTTTAGCGATATCTGGCTCGATATGTCCTCCCGTAACAAGGGCCCCATACCTCTTGTAGAGTACAGCAGCCAACACGTGGCTGGCAGTATGTAGCTTCATCATCTTATATCTCCGTTCCCAGTCTATAACGCCATGGACTCTATCTCCTGGCTCCAAGCCCGGCTTGTCGACTACGTGTAGGACACGCTTTTCTTCATCGAATAGTGTATCAATAACTCTATAGCTTGCTCCGTCAGAACCCACTAGGACACCAGTATCTGCACCAAGTCCACCGCTAGGTCTGGGATGAAACGCAGTTTTATCTAGGATGACTCTGTCCTCATTAACTTCTATAACGAGAGCATCGAATTCTCTTAGATAACTATCTTCTTGATATAAAAGAATAGTCATACCACTGATCACCACCACTAAAACCGATAATATGTTCCCTTCCGTTATAACGTTAAAGCTTCTTAATACATAAATCATCCTATGTATATGCTCCCTTATCATATCCTGGAACAGGAATGTAATTCTATGCCGATTTTAATAGCCTAAAGTTATACTAGATCCACAAAATTATTCCAGCCGCTCAAGAACCATAAAAGATACGATAAGAGAATGAATAAAATGTATCTCCCTATTAATATATATTATTCTCTATTGGATTAGGTTGCAACATATCTCAGCAGGACTGATAATAATGAATGCGTACACTGAGAAGTCGCAAATATACTTTCTAGACCGAGGACCCAGCGTGCCATGTCCTATTATCAAAATGGTATACGCAATAAAGTACGCCGCTGCAAGAGCTAACACCGAACTAGGTCTAATACCAGAAGACAAGGGAAAAGCTATAGCCGAGACGGCGAAATCCCTATACGATACTGGGGGATGTCCAGGCGATATATTCGTCCTACAGACGGGTAGCGGTACAGGCATTAATATGTATATAAATGAGTTGATTGCAGAACGGGTTAAAGAACAGTACGGTATCGATGTACATCCAAACGACCATGTTAACCTTGGGCAGTCGAGTAATGATGTCATACCTTCAGCACTAAGGATGGCCGCAGTCGAATCCCTGCATGAACTAGTAAAATCGCTGGAGAAGTTAAGAGACATATTATACAGGAAATCACATGAGTATAAGAATACCTTGAAGCCTGGAAGGACTCATCTCAGAGACGCACTTCCTACCACTTTGGGAGACTGGTTCAATTCGTATGGAGTCAATTTATCGATAATATATAATCAAATATTATCAATAATAATGGAACTCAAGATGCTTCCACTGGGAGGAACAGCTGTAGGAACAGGCATTAATAGCCATCCTAACTATAGGGAAAAAGTATTTAGTTATCTATCTGAGTTGACCAGTATAAACTACAAGCCCAGGAGTCCGCCAAGTACAGGTATGAGACTCATAACAGATCTCATTCTCGTATCTGGAATCATAAGGGCTCTGGCAACAGTCTACTATAGATTGTCCCAGGATATACGTTTAATGTTCTCGGGGCCAAACACAGGCTTCAACGAAGTAGATCTACAAGTAGAGCTACCTGGAAGTAGCATTATGCCTGGCAAAAAGAACCCTGTCAGAGAAGAATCCATTATGCAGGCAGCAGGCTATGTTCTAGGCCTCGATAATAGTCTGGTGCATGCGGGTCTCCTAGGGGAGCTCGAGCTGGGAATGGGATTCCCCCTAGCAGGGTACTCTATAGTAGAGTCTATACAAATAATGGAGTCTGCCACACGTAAACTGATAGAGTCAGTACAATCCATTATACCTAATACTGATAGAATGAGAGAGTTAGCGTTTAAGAGTACTGCACTAGTGACACTGCTCTCTCCTATTATTGGATACGAGAACGCATCTAAGCTAGCAAAGAGGCTTGAGCAAGGAGAAGACATAGAATACATACTTGTATCAATGGGATACTCCCGACAGGAAATAGAAAACATATTATCATTAGAGAATCTGGTTCGCCCAGGATTTCCAGCCAAGAAAAAATAGGTTTTAACTGAACCTACATGTTTTTTCTCTAACACTTTACGAGGAGCACTTCTAAAAATCCTATTTAGTATTACCGCAATATCTAAGAACGATAATCCGGGAGACGGGCATTGCTAATATCCCTTGTCTAAAACCATGCATTCCAGGGAGGAATAGAGGAATTGATCATAGCACACTTAGCCGATATACATATCGGCGCTAGGAAATACGGGGAAGAAGTACTAGATCGAGATATAAAATCGATGCTCGAGCAAATC
>JALWJI010000152.1 GCA_027081695.1 Acidilobaceae archaeon
AGGAAAACATTATTTCTAGAAGGCCGTTTTTATGAGATTCATTCTATTGGTTCTTTGCTGTGTCTCACGTGTTCCTCTCCCGGGAATACTCCTTCTTTAACGTCTTTAATGTATTCTTTTACGGCGTCTAGGATTATTTGTTTCAAGTTAACATATCTTTTTGCGAATGGAGGCGTATGATCATATAGTCCTAGTAGGTCATGGTATACTAGTACTTGGCCGTCGCAGTATCTTCCACTTCCTATACATATTGTTGGAATATCTAGTTTTTCCGTTATCATCTTGGCGGTCTCCTCGGCGGTGAACTCGATTACTATGCTGAATGCTCCTGCTTCTTGCAGTGCTAGAGCGTCTTGGAGGAGTTCCTGGGCTTCTTGTCTACGTTTTCCTTGGAGCTTGTATCCTCCTAGCCTGAGGTATCTCTGGGGGGTCAGGCCTATATGCCCCATAACCGGGATACCGGCGTTAACGATTGCCTTTACCCTATCAGTATATTCTGTCCCCCCTTCTAGTTTTACAGCGTCCGCTCCTGCCTTGACAAAAGCTATAGCAGACTCTACTGCTTTTTGGGTACTGGGCTCGTATGTTCCGAAGGGCATGTCTCCTACTATCATTGCGGATGGCTCGGCCCGGGCAACGGCCATTGTATGACGTATCATATCCTCGAGGCTCACAGTGTGTGTAGACTTCATTCCCAGGACAACCATTCCTAGGCTATCGCCTACGAGTATAATGTCTACTCCTGCCTCATCAACAATTAACGCGCTAGGATAATCGTAAGCTGTTATCATAACTATTTTTTCATTGTTTCGTTTCTTTTTTAGAATGTGTTTGATTGTTACTTTCTCTTTGCGCAACGTATTCTCCCCTCTTCCAATGCTTTAACAAGGATATATAGGTCTTCTATAGTATTAGCATCAATGCCTGTTTCACTTGAGTACTCGAGGAGGACGCCAAGAATAGAATCTAGCTCTGTCCGTTTACATTCTCTCAGATCTTGAAGCATGCTGGAAACATTCCTACCGGTTCTCCTAGCAAGTTCGAAAACATAATTGTATAGATCATCGTATACAAGGCGAACATTTTTTGCTATGGAGATTTTGACGATCTCCTGCAGAACCTTCTCAGCTAATCTCCTAGCCCAGCGATTTTCTGCTATAATTATATTCTCCCAGTCTAGTATTGACGTAATAGTATTAATAACGGCGTTGGCCGCGGTTTTCCTCCACCGATAATATGATATATTATCGGTACAGCGGCTCTTTAACCCTCCTTGCACTAGGATCCTCGATAATATGCACTCTGGAGAATTCTCTGCGATGGGAGCGTCTCTCCCTAGTATAAGCTCTCCATGGCCTCTTATCTCATAGAGGATATCAGAAATCCTTGTGACCCCATAATCTGATACAATAAAGAATGGGTTCAAACCATACTTTCTAGCTTCTCTCTCCCCGGCTAATCCATTAACTAGAACTCCAATAGAATCTCTTGAATTCACTAGCTTTGAGGCAGTCTCCAATGCGTCAGGAAGATCATATGATTTCACAGATACTAGAACCATATTACAAGAAGTCCTCCCAGAAGATACACTATAACGAATAGGTATTACTGGAACATGGTGGTACACGCCCTGGAGAGCATCATACAGTCTGAGTTTGTTTCTAGAGAGAGCCTCTGCATGGCTTTCTCTTCGAACTATGCAGGGAACCGGGTTTCCCCTAGCACGATATATTGCATTTGCTAGGAGTGATCCCATTGAACCGCATCCGACTATGCAAATGTCGAATGATATTACTAATCACCCTATCATTAGGTAGATTTCTACTTGTAATGTAAAACAACCCAATAGAAAATGAATATATAGACTGTTTATGTTAGTTGAATCATTCAACGTTTATACATGTTCATAGGATTATGAACATACAGGTGAAGGCAAGGCCTTGCCGGGAAACAATGATCCTCGGGCCTTACTTACTACTATAATAAAAGATCCGGTTCTGGGGCTTGCCCTAGTGTTGGGAGATAGAAAGATCGTTCCTTATGTGCCGACAAGAGAGGAACTGATTCCTCGAATACTAGACGAGCTAGATCTTGGCCCGGACGATATATTTTACGACATAGGATGTGGCGATGGAAGAGTGGCAGTATATGCGGCCAAATATTATGGTGTTAGGAAAAGTATCTGTATTGAGATCGATAAGTATCTAGTTGAAGAAGCGCTCAAAAGAAGTATCCTTGAAGGAGTAGCAGACAGGGTCTCTGTAATAAAAGCCGATTTCAACGAGGTAAACGTGTCGGATGCAACCGCTGTATACCTATACTTATTGACATCGGTTAACGATTTACTAAGACCTAAGCTTGAAAAAGAACTTGCACCAGGGACTCGTGTAGCCGCTCTAGACTTCCCCGTACCTGGGTGGAAGCCTTTCAAAAAGATAGGCATAGACGAGTACTCTGATAAGACTCTGTACCTCTACATAATCGGCTCACACAATATGGACTAAAAGGGGGCATGATCAAATTGACTTTGCATGCCTATGGTAGGAGTCCAGAGGAAGCAATAGCAGACATAATGAGGTGGATGTATAGAAGAGGGCTCGTCCAGGTGCGAGGAGGAAATGCAAGCATAGTAGATAGGAAAAGTAGAAGAGTATACATTAGCCCGACAGGAGTGCCCAGAAACCTTATGGATCCGAGCCATATAGCCATCCTAGAACTAGACTCTGGAAGAGTCCTCCGAGGAGAGCCAAGCGGAGAGTGGAGAATGCACCTCGAGGTTTATAAGAGGCGTGACTATGAGGTTGCGGCTGTTCATGCGCATCCTAAGCATCTATTGCTTGCTGATAGACTAGGATACGAGCTTGACCTATCTCTTCTAACAGAGGCAAGAATCTATACCAGATGCATTACTCGCGTACCTCCTCTACCACCAGTTAGCCCAGAGCTCGCTAGGGAAGTAGGGA
>JALWJI010000153.1 GCA_027081695.1 Acidilobaceae archaeon
CACAGACCCAGCCTACGAGAGGATAGGACTCATAAGCCACGCCCGCCAAAAATACGAGCCCTATATACAAACAGCCAAACCACTACGAGACACGCCCGAAGCAAGGAAAGCCGCAGAACTAGTAAACGAGTTCACGGAAAAAGCAATAAGGATACTCGACAAACACCCAGTCAACGAGCAACGAAGAAGAAAAGGACTCCTACCAGCAAACGCCGTCCTACTACGAGATGCAGGAGACCGGCCCCCACAAACCGAGCCCTTCCAGGAAAAATACGGGTTCACAATGGCATCCATAGTAGAAATGATAGTCGAAAGAGGAATAGCAAGAGCACTCCAACTCCACGACATACAAGTAAAAGTAGAAGGAAGAACCAAAAAAGAAATACTCATAGAAGAAGCAGAAAAAGCCGCAAAAGCACTAGAAAAATACGCCGGCATATACGTACACCTCAAAGGACCAGACGAGCCAGGACACGACGGCGACCTCCAAGGAAAAATAAAAGCAATAGAAGAAATAGACAAGTACTTCTTCGGAACAATACTAGACCACATAGACAGGAATAACACCGTCATAATAATAACAAGCGACCATGCCACACCATGGTACATGAAATCACACAGCAGCGACCCCGTACCACTACTAGTATCACATCCAAGCTTCAAAGGACCTGGAAAATTCCACGAACAAGCATGCAGAGAAAACCTAGAACTAGGAATCCTAGAAGGAGGCTACAAAATCCTACCCACAGTAATACAGCTAGTAAGAGAAAAACTAGGCTCCCAAATCAAATAACCACAAAGAAACTCAACTCTCAACAAACACCCTAACAATATCAGTAGCACCAAGAGACTCAGCCAGCTCCAACACAATCCTCCTCATATTATCACGTATATCACTGACATCATACCCCAACCTCTCATAATAATAAGCCCTCAAAAGAGTGGCAAGAGACTCAGCCAACCTAGCCACCCGGGCCTCAATACTCGCCCCCTCCTCAAACTCCTTAAACAACAACCTAACGCCGTCATGGATCTCCAACAATTCCAAAGCCCTCTCCTCAGCCCTCCTCTTCTCCTCCCTAGAAATACCAGAAGTCTTAGCAATATCCCCCACGACAACCTCACCAATATCATGAACTAAGGCAATAGCAGCCGCCTTCCAAGGATCAATACTAACACCACGATCACGCAGGCGCAAAGACACCTCCAACGCCAACAAGGCCGCAGAAAAACTATGCTCCGCGACAACCTCACCAATACTAGGAGGCACACCCCTAATCATCCAACCAGTCCTAACAAGAGAAGAAAGACCCACAATAACCTCGTCAAGACCCAGCCTACCACCAGACACCGCTCGCCACCACACTCTAGTATCCTAATACACCATACTCTAAGCTCTTAAGACTCGCCGGAACAGGCCTATTATAATATAATGCCTCCTTGATACGAGTATAATCATCCTCGGAAACCATATACACACGGACAAGATAAGCCACACACGAAGGAGTAGCACTAGCAGCTATAAGGCCGCCCTCGACCAACAAGTCTAACGCTGACTCAACATCAGGCTTCGACAACCCGCAAGCCTTCTCTGGATGAGTATGAAGATTCGCAGTAGAAGACACAAAAGGCAACCTAACCCTATACTTTTCCCCCTCGAATAGGGCCACCTCACCCGTCTCAAGATAAATAAACATATACTCGATTCCGCTTAAAGAAGTCTCAACCGCCCTACGCCTAAACAGCTCCTTATCAAGCATCAACAATTCAATACTGGCTCGATAAAGGTTCCTAATACTCGAATCCCCAAACCCAGGCCTCAACACAACATCAAACGAAATACTACCACTCTCATACCTCCTATAAACATCGTCCCCAACATCACTATGATAAAACTCGACACGGCCAGACTCCAGTAGACGCTCCGGATAATACAAGACTTCATCCTTTAAACTCCAACTAAAAGTAGCCCTCTCCCAATCGAGTCCCTCATCTTCAACCAAGAACTCCAAAGTAGTCAAAGCCCCATAGAGGACTGCGAGAGAAAGCGACGCCCTAGTACGCAAAAGCTTTTGCTCCTTACCACCCATCGTCCACAACCCAGGGAACAGCCATACCATACTAACAGGTTCACAATCCTACTATATAATTACCCGGGAATATATTCACACTATCATAGGAGACAAGAGAACAGAGGTTCCATTCATGAAACAAAGAAAAAAGAAACAAACTATAACAAAGGAATCCATCATCGCGCTAATAGACGAAATAGGAATCATAGTAGCAGCAATCCTAATAGTCCTCTACATGCTCTACAGAGAAAACCTTCTATCAATAGAAAACCTCCTAATCATAGCGTCGATAACCATACTCGCGTCAATATTCGTCTCCTACAAGATAATAGAAACCTATAGAAAACCACCGGCAATAGGAGAAGAGGAACTCATAGGAAAGAAAGGACTAGTAATAGAAGACCTTGATCCAGAAGGAAAAATACTCATAGAAGGAGAAATATGGAGGGCAAGATCCATATCAGGCCATATACGAGCAAACAAAGAAGTCATAGTACGAGGAGTAGAGGGCCTAACCCTGATAGTGGAGGAAATACAAAATGAGTAAATGCCCCTGTAGAAAAGAGACAGATCCATACGATCTACTAATATGTCTCGCACCCCCAGCTGGAGAATACGAGACCGCTATACAGCTAGGCGAGAATCTAAGACTAGTAATCAATAACACAGGATTATACATTAGGAGAATCTCTACAGACGAGTTCCTCCCCTACATCAACACATACGATAAAAAGATCGATAAAGAAACCCTCAAGGCCTACAACATCACACAAGAAAAAATCAATACACTAATCTGTAAAAACATACAGAATCTAGAAGACGCAGCACTACACGGGTCAACCAAAGCCAAAGACCTATTGGAGACATGTAACCAGCTAATAGAGGAAATACGAGAAAAATATTGTAAATAGTATGGATACCCTACTAGTCCTCCTCTAAATACAGCGAATTCACTTTATGTATTCCCGTCCAATAACTTCCCTAGCAATAATGTACCTCATAATGTTCTGTGCTCCCTCAGCACCGACATAGTATGATAATGCCCCTATGAAGCTCCTAGCGATATTAGTCTCCTTTACATATGAAGCGGCTCCATACAGGCTCATCGCTAGCGATAGTATCTTGAATGACGTCTGTACAGCTTTGAGTTTAGCCGAGGCCGAGAAGAAGTTCAGGTCCTTAGGCTTTAGCCCGGGCTCCTTCTTGATATAGATCCTGTCGGCCATCCAAGCAGCCTTGTATACGAGAAGTCTCGCGGCTTCTAGCTCCATAGCAGCCTCTGCAATAGGGAAGCTTACACCCTGGAACTTGGTTATCGGGCGCTGATCCTCGTACATTAATCTACCACGACTCCACTCGATCGCTTGCTCAAGGCCCCATCTAGCCGCTCCAATATTAGCTGCCGCAACCAGTATTCTTGCAAGAGTAAACCCTTCCATAGCATAGTAGAATCCTCTATTCTCCTCGCCTACAAGCATTGAGGCCGGTATCTCCGCATCCTTAAACGTTAACATGCCGGTGGATATACCGTGTCTTCCAATAGTATTCAGAATAGAATACTCTAATCCTCCAAGCTTCTTACCCTTATAGTTTCCTACAAGTGCGAAAGCACTAATACCCTTATGACGATCCTCTAACCGCCCAGTTCTCGCGATAAGATACCATCCTCCAAGCTCTAATTGTTCCATGCTCTCCCTTACTCCACTTATGTAGATCTTCTCACCATTCAGAACGTATTTATCTCCCTTCTTAATAGCCATGGTCCGTGTTCCAGCAACATCGCTACCGCCATGAGGCTCCGTAGAAGCTATACCGAAGAAACCCCTACCATTACCTACAAGAGGAAGTATCATCTGCTTAGCCTCATCAGTACCATACAGCGAGAGTATAAATGGCCAGGCATTGTTAAGTAGTGTATACACAGCCACTGCAACAGATGGATCATGATAAGCAATTTCTTCTACAGCTATAGCTGCAGAAACAAAATCACCGCCTTGGCCCCCATATTCTTCTGGTACAGGTATTCCGAAGAACCCTTGTTCACCCATCCTATATATTAGATCAGTAGGTATCCTATGCTCCTCGTCTATCTTGTCCCAAATAGGCGCAAGATGTTTCGCAAGAAACTCGCGGACCGCCTCCTGGAAAATCTTCTGCTCCTCATTAAACTCAAAGTTTACCAAGTACAATCCCCTCGTTTATGATCCAGAAATATCTCCTAGACGAGGAAAATAAAATCTATCAATAACTAGTCGATATATAGACATAGAATAGATTGAGGCAAGAGGAAAACCACTACTTGAACTGCTTAGTCTTAAGTTTCTTTATCCACGTCAGCTTGTTTGGATTCCTCCTAAGCTTCATGAAGTTCTTATAGCACTTGCTGCTACAGAACCAGAGCACGTCTCCCTTACGTGTCACAAACATTAACCCTGTCCCCGGCTCTATTACCCTACCACAGTAGTTGCATGTCCTCATCTTCGGCATCTTCCTCTACCTCCCAGACCGGCATGGGCCCTTCTAGGGATATAATAGTTTTAATAGTACACATTCCTATTCTTGGTCAAGGGGAGAAGGAAGATGCCAGAAGACGAGAGCATCATCGAGGAGATCGGATACCCTGCCGAGGTAATCCAGATAATCGGTAGAACCGGAGTAGCAGGAGAGGTAACACAGGTAAGAGTCAGGATACTAGAAGGGAGAGACAAAGGAAGAATAATAACGAGAAACGTGCTCGGAGCCGTCCGTAAAGGAGACATACTAATACTCAGAGAGACAGAAAGAGAAGCAAGAAAACTAAGTAGGAGAAGACGCTAGCACCTAACCCCTCCTAATTATCCAAGGACTAGCATCTCTATCAACAATTATCATCTTAGTTTTCTCCAACTCTACAAGATAACCAACAAGCGTTCTCAAAGGCATAAACATCTGAATGCTCGGACCAAATCCATAAATCTCTCTCATCAACTCATCAAGACTTATTTCGCCACGCTCCGCTACTACTTTTATTATGTCATATACTCTACGACACCTAGAGACTACTAGCTCCCGGGCAACTCTATACACTATGTTCCTGTCTAGCGGTCTACCATGACCAGGATACAACGTCCTCCACTCAACCGACAATATTTTAAGAATAGAGTCCCTATGGGCCTCAAAATCAATTATCGTCGGTCTACCAGGCTCTAGTACAGTATCACCGGCAAATATACTATCTCCGAGAACATAGCAAACATGGTCAATACTATGACCATGGCAGGGTACAATATCCACTATACCTTCCCTAACAAGAGGACATTCATCATCTAAATAAACCCGTGCTCGCTCCAGAGCCTCAGCGACCTTATCATATCTCTCCGAGAACATAGCCTCTACCATTTTTACCGACGGCTCGTCAATATATATGCCACCTGCTCTTAAAACATTTCTAAATCTTTCAGCGTACCGGCCTTCGGATAGAATACTAAACGTCTTACTACTCATACATATAGGGGAACGTGTTAAAGACACGATCCCCATAATATGATCCCAATGCCAATGCGTAATTAAAATATAATCGGGTTCCTCTTCTATAGGAGGTCTAGGTTTTGCACCGGTATCAACTAGGATACGTTTGTCCTTTATCTTGACCATGTATAGAATAGAGGGATCGGATAGAGGGAATTCTAATGTCTTGTAAGTTTTTACATCTATATCATTACCGCTCATTATAATCTCGTCCCCCCGAATCCATTATTTCGGGTTCCGTGATATAAAACACGTTATCTACTATACGCCTACTACACTGAGACAACTAATATTAATTCGAATAGTCTCCCCACATACTCCCGAGGTGATATAAATGGCAGTAGAAAAAACCCTAGTCTTAGTAAAACCAGACGGTGTCAAGAGGGGGCTCATAGGAGAAGTAATCTCGAGGTTTGAAAAGAAAGGACTAAAAATACGAGCTCTCAAAATGATATGGCTAAGCAAAGAAAAAGCACAAGAATTCTATAGTGTTCACAAAGACAAGCCCTTCTTCAATGACCTCGTAGAATTCATAACGAGTGGTCCAATAGTAGCTATGGTGCTAGAAGGAGACAGCGCTATTAGCGTTGTACGACTAATGATCGGGGCAACAGACGGAAGAAAAGCAGCTCCAGGCACTATTAGAGGAGACTTCGCATTATCAATCCAAGACAACGTTGTACACGCTAGCGATAGTCCGGAGAGCTTTGAGAGAGAATTCAAGGTAATATTCACGGAGTCGGAAATAGTGCCCGAGTACTAGATATAGAGAAACAAGGTTATTTTTGCATCTTTAATTTTAATAGAACTCTTTTATAAGCCACGTCTCCTTGATTCTTCTTTATCTGTGCTATTTCTTTCAGTACCTCTAACTCGTCCTTACTAATAAGATCCTTAAACTCATTCAAGATCCTGAACGCGTGTTCGCCCGGCACATTAGTATAGAGTATATCGCCCTCATCTACGTGGCGCCCAACAAGTATTCTTCCCTGAATAGATACTGCTACAGCGCTTCCAAGCCTCGCCTCCGGCAAGCTCCTGTCCCTATCCTTAATAGCCTGTATTCTTCCAAGAGGTCTTCCCTGAGAATCCATAACAGGATAACCAGGCCTTATCACGCCACCGAGAACCTCTACACCAACTATAGCAGGGTTGCTTCTCCTAAACACATACCCTGGAATAATCCTGAACTTCCCCGGCCTTACCAGCTGGTTTAGCGCCTCAATCCTCTCCCTTTGTTTCTCCGCCTTTATCCATTCTTCATACTCTTCTAAGAGCCTATAGATAACATTATTAGCGAATATCTTGACTCCCGCTCTCTTAGCCTCCTCCTCGGCCTCTGGCAAGATCTTAACATTAAACGCTAGTATAACTCCTAGATACTTGTCATGCTTCTTTGTAATACTCGCGTCTATAACATCCGTTCTCGATACAGGCCCTATGTCAGCTATCCTAACAGGAATATTCCTCCTCTTCAAAGCCTCAACCAATGCCTCAAGCGTACCTAGCGTATCCGCCTTTACAACAACGCCTGTAATATCAGTCCTAATCCTAAGCTCCTCAAGCTCCTTTCTAACACGCTCCTTAAGCTCCTCAAGCTCTTCCTCAGTGCGTGCTACAAAGAGGGGAGAACCAGCAAGAGCCTCATCTAGCCCGGACGCGGCAATTCTCACACCGGCCGCGGCATAAACTGCATCCACATTCTCGAACTTAACATCCTTAGACCGTATATCCTGCAACGGTTTAGGCATCAATAACGCTTTCACAGTTGTTACTATAGGCCCGTTCTTACCCCCTACGACAATAGTATCGCCTGTGCGAATAACCCCATCATATATAACTGCATCCGCAACTGTACCAAGGCCAGGATACTCTTTGAGCTCCAATATCACGCCCTTGGCAGGGCCTTCAGCGTATCTTAGACGGTTTCGCAGATACTGCTGTGTTAATCCGGCCAGCACAGTTAATAGATCAGCTATACCCTCACCTGTTCTAGCAGAGACAGGTACTATTGCCGCCGCTTTAGTGAAGTCTTTAATCCTAGTGAATAGCTCAGCAGGAATACCCTGCTCGTATAGCTTGCCTACAAGCTCATACACTTTCTGTTCTAGTAGGGCCTGGGCCTGGGGATCTTGCTTCCTATACGATATTATGAATGGGGTGTCTGGATGGCTTTTCCAGCCCGGTATACGATCAATCTTATTAGCTGCTACTAGGAAGGGTACCCTTCTTTCCTTCAACAATTCAAGCGCCTCATATGTCTGGGGCTGGAAACCCTCCATGATATCAACAACAAGAATCGCGAAATCTGCTACGCTCCCACCACGCCTCCTTAGATTAGAGAAGAGTTCGTGGCCAGGAGTATCAATGAACAAGAGGCCGGGGATTATCAATTTAATAGGAATTATCTGCTTAAGAGGCTCCGCTATCTTCTCGATCACATCGGCAGGAACAAGACTAGCACCTATGTGCTGTGTGATTCCACCAGCCTCCTTCGCTGTTACTGCAGTCTTCCTTATCTTGTCTAAAAGAGTCGTCTTCCCGTGATCCACGTGGCCAAGTACAACTACTATTGGTTGTCTGAGCCTCTTTTCTTTTTGTACAGCATCTGTCGTGTTACTCATATTCTACTCACCCAACTTGCTACAGTGTAGGATAAACATTAATTAGGCGTTTGGACGACTTGAATCACCTTGACTGCACACGATCTGGTCGGGGATAGGAAGGCCCCGACCGGGATACGAGGTGGAAAGAAATGTCATATGAGGAGAGACCCCCACTTAGAATAGTCATTTCGGATCCAAAGGCCGGAGACAAAGTAGTAAAGGTAAAGGTAGTAGGAGTAGAGGACATAGAGCTAAAAGACACAATGGTCAAAAGCAAAGATAAAGAAAGAACAGAGCTACCCATAGCAAGAATAAATGAAAAACTAGCCGACGAGCTAGGCCTAAAAGAAGTAGGAGTCCTTACACTACGATTCAGGGGAGAAGAAGGAAAACGCACTAATATCAGCTTCAAGGTAGAGATAAACAACGACGTCCCAGAGAATACAGTACAAGTAAGCATGGAGCTCCTCGGAGAAGTAGCAGGCGATCTAGAAGCAGAGGCTGAAGCCTTCCGGGCAAAAGCCTGGCAAATCGCTGTGCCCGAAGACGTCGCAATAAAACTTGCAGGGCTACAAATAGGAGAAACCTTCGACGGTAGCTTGATCGGAATGGAAGGCCTACGCTTCAAAATAAGAGGAGGCTCCGACGCTTCAGGATTCCCAATGCACCCAGGAGTACCGGGAAGCGGAAAGAAGAAAGTACTGCTATCAGGTCCCCCAGGATACAGGCCGAGGAGAAAAGGAGAGAGAAAGAGAAAAACAGTGAGAGGAAGAGTCATACCAGATCCACGAGGAGAAAGAAGAAAGACCGCTCTAGCGCAGTTAAACGTAGTGATATACTACGAGAAAGAATCCTAATTTTCCTATCAAACTCTGGAACCATGATTTTGACAAGTACAGATCCTTGAAACCCGTAGCTTTATCTCCAGGAAAACCCTATGATTTAAACTCCTAACACTACCATTTCTCTGGATGGGGTGTAGTAATTGACGACAGGAGAAAAAAGACAGCCAGAAGTCAACATCGGTGTAGTGGGCCACGTAGACCATGGAAAGACAACGCTTGTTCAAGCACTCACAGGAGTATGGACTATGAGGCACAGCGAGGAGATACGCCGTGGAATGACTATAAAGCTAGGATATGCCGATGGAGAAGTTTGGGAATGTGAAGGATGCGGTTTTCCAGAACGATTCTCGCCAGAACCAGTGTGCGAGTGTAACCCCGGTGCCTCTCCTATTCTCAGAAGAAGGATCTCCTACGTAGATGCCCCCGGACACGAAATTCTCATGGCCACAATGCTTTCAGGAGCAGCACTAATGGATGGAGCTATACTTGTAATAGCAGCGAACGAGCCTTGTCCACAGCCACAGACCAGAGAACACCTTGTTGCCCTCGAGATAATAGGCGTGGACAAAATAATAATAGTACAAAACAAAGTTGACGTTGTCTCACCTGAAAGAGCACGTGAGAGCTATAATGAAATCAAAGAATTCGTGAAAGGAACAATAGCAGAAAACGCGCCAATAATACCTGTTAGCGCCCTCAAACGCGCCAACATAGACGCCGTACTTGCCGCAATAGAAGAACTTGTACCTACGCCGGAAAGAGACCTAGAGAGCCCACCTCTTATGTTTATTGCTCGGAGCTTCGATGTAAACAGGCCCGGCACGCCTCCAGAACGACTAGTCGGAGGAGTTATTGGAGGAGGCATAATACACGGAGTCTTCCGCGTCGGACAAGAAATCGAGATTAGACCCGGGTTAATGACAAGGAAACCAGGAGGAAGAATAGAATACGAACCGATATACACTGAAATAAGCAGTCTGCGATTCGGTAACATAGAAGTAGAAGAAGCAAAACCAGGAGGACTCGTCGCAATAGGAACCAAGCTAGATCCCGCACTAACAAAATCAGACAACCTAGTAGGCAACGCCGTAGGTCTACCCGGAAAACTTCCTCCTACACTCGACCAGGTAAGAGTAGAATTTAAACTACTCGAGAGAGTCGTTGGACTTAAAGAAGCCGTAAAAGTAGAACCAATCAAAAAAGGAGAAATGCTAATGCTAACAGTAGGAACCTCTATAACACTAGGAATAACTACCAACGTAGGAAGCGACTATTTCGAGGCCAAACTGAGAAGACCTATAGTAGCATGGGACGGAGCCCGCATCGCGATCAGCAGGAGGGTACATGGTAGATGGAGACTAGTAGGATGGGGACATGTCAGACTATAGAAGAACCTAGAAACCTGCCATCCAATAAACTACTCGTACTCCTCGACACAAATTTCCTAATATACATGGCCAAAGGCCTTATCGTGCCATCACAAATCTTAGAAACACTAGACTACGCATATTGCCTTCTAACTATAGCTCCTGTGAAAAAGGAACTCGAGACACTATCCAAATCAAACAAGCCTAAACTGGCCCGACTTGCGGCAAGAGCCTTAGAACTTCTCAGCCAGCTAAAAATTACGCTTCTAGATCTCCAGCTTAGTCCCGAGATCAAGGCTGACGATGCTATCATACTGGCCGCACAACACCTCAAAAAACTTGGTTTCAACACGCTAATAGCAACCTGCGATAAGAGTATGCGTCGCAGAGCCAGAGCATTGGGAATCCCTACACTATACTATAGAGAATCAGAAGGAATCCTTGAGACTGACTGGGTTCCAATATAGTATGCAAGTAAGTAGATAATACATAATTCGATCTAAAGACTACTTTATCGGAGAAGGGTAATGCAGATGCAACAGGATCCAAAGCCGAGGTTAATTGTACATCCTCTATGCCCCACTAGTAAATCGCTCTTGCTTGACCTGTATTCTAATAGCTATTTAGATAGAGTAGATTACGTGTTTCTAGATGATCCAAGATACCTTGACAAAGTAGAAGCATTCCCATGGGCTGTCCCAATGCTTATAATCAATGATAACGGGCCTGTCGCAATGGATCCCCTAGATTATGATGAACTCTATGCTATTATAGAAGACTCCTATGACAGAGAAATAAACGACGAGGATCAATTCAAAATATCCATACTTTATAGCTCCTATGCTAGTAGCATAAGTCTACTTTATGGTGGCGTAGAACCTCTTATATCGGAGAGTTTCCTATATCCAGCTCTACGTATAAAGATAAGAGACGTAGATTACGACGAGACTGTAAGAAATCTAAAATCCAAGGCGACAAGCATCTATAATAGTTTCAAAGAAAAAATTGCTCGGGCCCTCGCTATAACAATCGTAAGACACTTCTACTACAGCGGAATAACCGATCCAGACGAGCTGGAAAAATATTCAAAGACCTCTGTAGTTAATTCAATAATATTCTCTCTAGCTAGTATAGGCCGTGTAAACCTACCGACGCCACCCTATAAACCTGACATGGCTGAATACATCAGCGAGTTTATAGCTAGAAACCCGAAGGGACTACTAAGGAAAATAGAACGCGAGCACTATTCGATAATCGAGGATAAAGACTACATGAGACTCGTTGAAAAACTCAAGACAAAACAAAATAAGGAGTAAAACGATACGCTTAATTTCACCTAGAACTCCCTGGTTTGAAAGGGTGGAGCGGTTGTACAAACTAGTAGAGATAGAAGAATGGATAGGAATATTGCCAGGAGCATACGAAGAAAATATTACAAACATCGTGTTAGAGGAACTAAGAAATAGGTTAGAAGGCCTAATCGATCCCGAGCTAGGAGTCATACTTGCCGTGACAGAGGCATCCATAGTAAGCGACGGCGTTATACTTCCTGTTCCAGGAGACCCACGCATATTCTATAGAGTTAGATACAAGGTGTTATCATTCAAGCCTATTCTGCTAGAAGTAGTAAAGGGCATCGTAAGAGAAGCCCGGCAACCAGGTATATTCATAAGTCTCGGGCCCATAGACGGATTCATCCATAAGAGCCAGATAATGGATGAGCCAGTAGAATATCTACCTGAGAGAAGAGGCTTCAGAGGCGTTCACTCTGGACGCGTCGTCGAGATAGGAGACCACGTCAGGGCAAGAATAGTACAAATAAGTAAACCAACTAAGAGGACCTCCGGGCTAAGAGTCGCTCTAACAATGCGCCAGCCATATCTAGGAAAAGAACAATGGGTTCTATCACAGCTCAAAGCATGAGATCCTAAGAGGTGGAAGATATGGCACCTGTAAGAAGAGCCCCGACAAGAAGACCCCCACTAAAAGCATGTAGGAGATGTGGAGGACTCGTTGACAGAGAGACAAGAGTATGCCCATACTGTGGATCAACCGATTTCACTGATAACTGGGAGGGTATGATTGTTGTCCTAGACCCTGAAAACTCGCTAATAGCTAAGGAAACGGGAATCAACAAGAAAGGATACTTCGCAATAAAGGTTGCTGGGAGAGTTGTCAAACGATAAAATACCGGTTTTCCAACTACCCTTCGAACAAAGACCTGATTTCGCTAGATCAAGAGGATTACTAGTCACAGGAGATTTTACCAAGTACCTCGATCTGAAAGCTCCTACAATCGTCTGTGTTGGAGACGTTGTCTCCTCCTATTGTATAAGAATCGCAAAGAAGTACAATGGAAAGCTTATACTACTAGTTGATGGAAAAACTAGGAGAACCCAACATCTAGGAATACTTGAAGCAAAAGGGATTAAACGGGTCAAAGTAAAGAACCCGCAGTCAACGATAGCAGTAAACGTATACGATCTATTATGCAGTCTTCTTAGCACTCATCAAGATGAAAGAGTAATAATAGAAGTTCAAGGAGAGGAAGATATGCTCGCCCTACCAGCAATCGCCTGCAGTCCAACTGGAGGAATAGTTGTTTATGGTATTCCAGGAAAAGGCGCCACAATTATAAGAGTAAATAAATGGATCTCGTATGAAGCGCGATCCAGGTTTCTTTCACTTGTACCCAAACTTGTTTCTTAAGGGAAAATGCTTCTCTCCGTGATACTTAATACTAATAACTCTTTTAACCATGCAAAACAGTCTGGGATATGGGAGGAGGTATGACGGGAATGAGCACACAAGCAAACATTAAGAGAATCGACTTCGAAGACGGAGTATGGGCAGAAGTAGTCAGAGACTTCTATAATCCTATAATTAAACGACGCGAGCTAACACTCATAATCCACCACGTTCTCAAATCAACGCCTATGAGAATTAACCTAAGACTTGGCATCGCCGAAAAACTAGGAGTAGACCTACAAAGAGTTTATGTTAGGAGAATAGACTCAGAGTACGGAATCGGACGCTCTAAAGCAATAATCCACATATACGATAGCGTTGACAGAGTCAAAAAGTTCGAGCCAGAATACATAATTGACAGAAACGGCGGAATAAACCCGTTCGAGGAAGAAGAATAGCTATGAGGTGAACAGGTATGGGTAAAAAGAAAGTAAAGGCTGCTGTCAGGCTCCTCTACGAGATCGATGTAGACAACTGGACAATAAAGAGAAAGAACAAAATATGCCCCAAGTGCGGTAGTTTTATGGCACACCACCTAAAGCCCGTCGAGAGGTGGCATTGTGGAAAATGCGGCTACACAGAATTCGTCAAGAAATGATAATGAGATAATCATATTAGGAATAGAGAGTACCGCACACACGTTTGGTGTCGGAATAGTATCTTCCTCTAAACCATTTATTCTCGCCGATATAAGAAAACGATATACGCCGGAAAAAGGAGGAATTCTTCCCCGAGAAGTCGCCCAATACTTCTCTACTGTAGCTTCAGATGCTATACACGAGGCCTTCAGAGTATCCGGTTTTTCTCCTAAAGATCTAAGCGCTGTAGCCGTCGCCCTAGGACCTGGTATGGGACCTGCTCTCAGGGTCGGAGCCACAGTTGCACGCGCACTATCCTCTCACCTCAAAATACCCCTCATAGCAGTAAATCATGCCATTGCACACATTGAAATAGCGCGTTTTCTCACAGGACTCAAAGACCCAATAGTACTATATGTATCGGGAGGGAACACTACCGTAACGGCATATAATCATGGAACATATCGAGTCTTCGGAGAAACACTAGATATCGCGTTAGGAAACCTCCAAGATACTTTTGCCCGCGAGGTAGGTCTCGCACCTCCATATATAAGAAATGGAAGACACGTAATTGACCACTGCGCAGACAATGGATCCTTCCTAGAAGATCTACCATACGTTGTAAAAGGCCAAGATGTCTCTTTCTCAGGTTTACTCACGGCAGCTGTAAGGAAATACGAGAAATCCCCAAATCTCCTGCCCGATATATGCTATACCCTTCGAGAAATAGCGTATTCTAGTGTGGTCGAAGTAACTGAAAGAGGACTTGCACATTTAGGAAAAAAACAAGTAATAGTAACTGGTGGTGTCGCTGCAAGCGATTTTCTAAACGAAAAAGTTGAGATAATGGCGAAGTCGCATGATGCTAGCTTTATACGGATCCCTAAAAAATATGCGGGCGATAATGGTGTTATGATAGCCCTCACAGGCCTATTAATGTATAGGCATGGCATTGGTTTCATTGAACCCTCAAAAGCATTCATAAAACAACGGTGGAGACTCGATAAGGTGCCAGTGCCATGGTATCCCGACACCCTTGGCTAGCCGAAGGAATCCTAGAATACATAAGAAGATACGAGCTCCTATCTAGAGGCGCAGAGTCGGAACTATATCTAGGATCGTTTCTTGGCCAGAGAGCAGTATTCAAGCTTCGTAGAAGGAAAAAATACATGGATCCCATGCTAGATAGAAAGATACGTAGAACCAGAACCTTCAAAGAAGCCCGTATAATTCTCCAGGCATACAAAGGAGGAGTCGCCACACCACGATTATTTGGCTTTTATCCGAGCCTCTATCTTTTAGTCCTCGAATATATTCCAGGGAAACGTATGAAGGATGTAATAGAAGAATCTAGTGATCTCGAATTAATAACACTTCTCTCAAGAAATGCAGGCTACCAACTAGGACAAGTTCATAGTTCTGGTATCGTACATGGCGACACAACTACGTCCAATTTCATTCTTTACAGGGATCAATTATACGTAATAGATTTTGGTTTATCAGATTCCTCGAAAAATGTTGAAGACAGGGCCGTGGATCTTCACTTGTTCAGGAGATCTATAGAGAGTACACACGCTAAATATTCTGATATTATGTACTCGAGTTTCCTCGAAGGCTATAGGGAGAACATGGGTTCAATAGCAGAAGAAATAATAGAAAAAGCGGAAGAAATCAGGCTCAGAGGAAGATACATAGAAGAACGCCGTACCGTGTGGAGGGATATATAGTTGGAATGCTTGTATCTGGTAACTGGCAATGAAAACAAATACAAGGAGGCCTCAGAAATTCTCTCCGAGTATGGTATAAAGCTCTGTATGGCCAATATAGACAAATTAGAGATACAGAGTCCTAGACTTGAAGATATAGCACTCTTTGCAGCACGGATAGCGTTTTCCCAGTTGAAGAAACCATTAATCGTAGATGACTCAGGACTCTTCATTAATTCGCTTAAAGGATTTCCCGGACCCTATAGTAGCTATGTTTACAAAACAATAGGATATGAAGGCATTCTAAAACTAATGTCCGATAAAGATAATAGACGTGCATGCTTTAAGACAGTAGCAGTACTTGTCTACCCGCCAATCGAAAAAATATTCGTCGGAGAAACCTGTGGATTTATAACAAATTCTCCTAGAGGAAGTGGAGGATTCGGTTTCGACCCAATATTTGTACCCGAAGGATCTAATCAAACCTATGCGGAGATGGGCATAGAAGAGAAAAACACTATATCTCATCGGGGAAAAGCCTTTAGAAAGCTAGGTCACTGGCTTGCCAAGAACCTTTTTGGCTTTAAAGGAAATAACCCCGAGAACAACATAACAATATAATGCATGTCTCGTGCGGGGGTGCCCGAGCCAGGGCGAAGGGGGCGGGCTCAAGACCCGTTGGCGTAGGCCGGCGTGGGTTCAAATCCCACCCCCCGCACCATCCTATGCTGGTTCTTTTCTATCACAATCTATGAATCAAGCGACATTGACTAATACAGAATGATTCTAGTTAATGAGATAAAAGAGGAATATTGGTGGACCGGCCGGGATTTGAACCCGGGGCCTCCCGGATGCCAACCGGGCGCTCTTCCAGGCTGAGCTACCGGCCCGATCGCGCTAGCTAGCCATAATCATATGTCAATCTCCTTAGAGATATTAAGTTTTTCCAAGTTAGAGCGTGTCTAATCCCTTATTACATCTCTTCACTACCACAGTTTCTTCTGGATCAGGTGAAGAAGGCTTGAACTCCCTAGACGAAATATTTGACTCGATAACAGATTCACCCATATTCAAGGACAGAGAAAAACTACTACCAGACTACATACCTGAGAGACTCGTCCACAGAGAACAAGAGCTAACAAGACTCGCCCAGACCCTAGCCGTAGCACTCAGAGGAGAGAGACCCAACAACATATTCATATACGGGTTAACTGGTACTGGAAAAACTGCCGCCGTAAAGCTAGTCACGAGAAAACTCTCTGATAGAGCCTCTACTAGAGGTGTCAGACTCTATCCTGTCTATATTAACGTAAGACAGCGAGATACCCCTTATAGGGTAATGAGCGATATCGCGGAAACTATCGGTCTGAGAATCCCCTTTACAGGACTAGCAACAAGCGAGGTTTTTAGAAGGTTCATGGCTAAGGCGAAGAGACTCCGCGGAATAATGGTAATTGTACTCGACGAGATAGATTTCCTCGTCAAGAAACACGGAGACGATATATTGTACAAGCTTCTAAGAGCAAATGAAGAGCTAGAAAACTTCAAGATCTCGATCGTAGGGATAACAAACAGTATATCGTTCGTTGAAAACCTTGATCCTCGAGTAAAGAGCAGTCTCGGAGAAGAAGAAATAGTGTTCTCGCCATATAATGCCCAACAACTAAACGATATCCTCTCAGAAAGAGCCTCCCTCGCATTCAAAGACGGTGTACTCGACGACGATGTAATACCTCTATGCGCAGCCCTAGCAGCAAGAGAACACGGTGATGCGAGAAGAGCTCTCGACCTACTCAGAGTAGCAGGAGAAATTGCCGAGAGACAAGGAGACAGGAAAGTAACCTCACGGCACGTAATGGCTGCTAGAATAGAAATTGAACGTGATAGGGTAGTAGAAATAGTTAGAACCTTGCCCATGCACGGTAAATTAGTATTAGCTGCTGTGACTGCCATGACGAGAGGAGGCAAAAACAAGACGACCACCGGCGAGGTTTACGACTACTATAGAAAATTAGTTGCTCGACTAGGAATCGAAGAAGTAACGTTTAGAAGAGTAAGCGGGATAATTGGAGAGCTAGATATGCTAGGGATAATTAGGACTCGTACTATTAGTAGGGGGCGGTATGGTAAAACACGATATATAGAGCTGGCCTCGAGCTACAAGCCGATTATTGATGTACTCGCTGAAGACTCCTCGTTAGAATATATAGCTAGGAACCTTGAGGAGGTCATAAATGCCTCAGAGAATAGTCGTAGCCTGTGACGATGGAATAGTGAATAAGCTAGGAGAAGGCACAACCATAGTAGCATGCACATTATACAACAAAAACCTGGGTCCCATACATGTAGGCTTCCTTCCCGTCAAAATAGACGGGCTCGACGCAACTGGACAACTCCTCTATTTAATCAGTACACTAAGCGGCCTTTATTCCGATAACAAGGTTGAAGCCGTATTTTTTGATAGCCTCACAATAGCAGGTTTCAACATAATATCTCCTGCCAGTATAAAGAAGCACCTTGGTTTACCTGTCATTGTACTATACAAGAGAAAACCAAACATCGATAAGATCACCGATGCTGTTATCAAATACATAAGATATCCTGAAATTAGACTTAGAGTACTACGTCTCCTCGAGAACACTGTTGTACTTGATACAAAACAAGGAAAGCTCTACTCAATCCTCTACGGAATAGATCCTAAAAAAGCATTGTCAATTATAGAATATTACCAGCTATATTCGAGGATTCCTGAACCACTGAGATTTATAGACTATTTTGCTTCCTCTATTTCTCGTTTATTACTCACCATGTAGTTATGCGTATATATTGTTGTTCTCTTCATATACAATTGAAGAAGAACAGAGCGTGATAAAATGATAACCATTATAGGAGCAGGAAAAGTCGGTACCTCGGCGGCCGCCTTCATGATGATAAAGGAACTCGATGATATCCTTCTAATAGATATAATTGAAAACAAGCCTCAGGGAGAAGCACTCGATCTAAGCCACGCCGCATCTATTCTCGGCCTAAGTGTATCAATAACCGGATCAAACGACTTCAAGGACATGGCAGGAAGCGACGTCGTTGTGGTAACAGCAGGCTTCCCAAGAAAGCCAGGTATGACGAGAGAAGAACTCCTAACAAAGAACGCAGGTATTATCGCCGATATCGCAGAAAAAATAAAAGAATACGCGCCTAACGCTATTGTATTGCTCACAACAAACCCACTAGACGCTATGACCTATGTAATGTACAAGAAACTAGGATTCCCAAGAGAAAGAGTAATAGGATTCAGCGGCGTACTAGACGCCGGTAGACTAGCATACTATGCGTCAAAGAAGCTCGGTGTAAGCCCTGCATCTATAACACCAATAGTCCTTGGCATGCACGGCCAAGCAATGTTCCCAGTCCCAAGGCTCTCGACCGTTATGGGAGCACCACTAACAACACTCCTATCAGAGGAAGAACTAAAAGAAATAACAGAGGAAACAGTCAAAGCAGGCGCAACAGTAACAAAGCTAAGAGGATACAGTAGCAACTATGGCCCCGGCAGTGGTCTCGCAGTAATGGTTGAGGCAATAAAGAAAGACCAGCACAAGGCCTTCATCGCTAGCGTATATCTACAGGGAGAATACGGCTACAATGACCTAGTACTCGAGGTCCCAATAATACTAGGAAGAAAGGGACTCGAGAGAATAATCGAACTACCACTAACAGAGGAAGAAAAGAAGGGACTCGACGAAAGCGCACAAGCAGTCAAGAACCTAATAGAAAAACTACCACCCGAATACAAGTAACATTAAATTACCAGCTTCTTTCCCTTAACATATTTCTATATAAATTATTCCTCTTTTGGTTCTGCTCCAAGATATTTACGGGCTAAATAATCTACGTCTTCTCCTTCGGCTTCTCTAATTCTGGGATGAAGCGTATTGACGAGTTCGAATAGCCTGTCTATTTCCTTTCTTGGCAGAGGGATAATATACCCGTCATAGTCCTCGAGAAATATCTTGTAGATCTTTCTTCTATAGTCGACGACGAGCCTAAAACATGGATATTCCGGGCATTGACTAACCTGCCCCACTCCGCCTTTCGACATGCTTGCTCCACACCCTGCTAATTTCATCTATTGGCGGCTCTACAAATCTCTTTACAGTATCATCCTCAAGCACAAGATCCACACCACACTCTTCCGGATTGGAACATTTTCTCATAGCTTTACCTATTATAGACACCTGGAATCCATGTTTTTCAAGAACTTCTATTGCTTCATTTATTTTATCCGGTGGAATTCCGGCTAAAAGAGTCCCACTACTTATTAGTTTCAATGGATCGAGTCCTAGGCAACTGCTGAGTTTTCTGACTGCTGAATTAACTAGTATTTTGTTCTTGTACACTGTTATGTTTGTTTTAGCGGCTTTCGCCATTTCTACTAATGCCCCTATTATCCCGCCTTCTGTGGCGTCATGCATTGATGAGACCAATTGGTTTTCGGCTAGTAGACATGCCGGTTTAACTATGCTCAAGTCCCTGGCATCTATATGCAGATTACTGATTTCGGCTTCTCCTAACTCGCATTCTTTTACGAGCGCGGGGAAGTCTGTTATTATTATTGATGCTCCTTCTCGTGCGGCTTCTCCTATTTGTATAATATAGTGGTTCTCGCTAAGATTGCTGGTAGGTATACTACATCCCGGACATGTTATTCCTATCATTGTTACTATGAGTGTTGGTTTTGTTATTCCTGGACTGGTCTCTGTATGGCCTCCGACAATATCTATATCTAGCATCCTCGATGTTTCTTGTATTTCTTGTATTAGTTGTTTGAGGGATTCTAATTCGTAGCCCTCGGGTAATAATAGTGTTAATACAGCGTGTGTGGGACATGCTCCAGAGGCGGCTATATCATTGGATGCTACTATAATTGAGAGTTTGCCGGCGCCTGCGACAGCTTCTGTTATAGGATCCGAGTGGATTAAGAGATCGCAGCATGAGAGCCTTATGATAGCTGTATCTTCTCCTATCCCGGGACCTATAATGGTGTCTGGAGCAACTGCTCCTCTTATTCTTCTCAGTACTAGGTTTGAAAGAGTGTTTAATGGTAGTTTGCCTATTGGGAGTTTACCATTTTTCTCTGGCAATTTTGGCGGCCTCTACCATATTCTTGAGTTTTTGTCTAGCGATCTCTCTAGGAAGTCTTTTTAGGCCACAGTCTGGATCTATGTATATCTTTTCGGGCGATAGTATTCCAAGATTCATTATTTTTTCTATATCTTCTACTATCTCGTCCACTGATTCTATCTGTGTTGTGTGTACGTCTATTACACCGTATCCGAGTTCTTTATCGTATCCGTATTCCTTGAGGTATGGTAATAGTCTGAAATTACTGTTCTTGAACTCTAGGTCGAATTGGTCTACAGGGAATTCTAATATATATGGTAGAATATATTCGATTTTTCCGAAGCATATGTGTACTATTTTCTTTACATCTAGGCCGTATAGCATTATTTTCAGTGCTTCTTTCACTATGTCTGCTTCTTCTTTCCATGGACGTGTAGAGAGAGCCGGCTCGTCTATTTGTATGTATTTGGCGCCTGCATTCACGAGTGCTTCTATTTCTTTTCGGAGTTCTTTGGCTAAGTCTATTATTGCTTCTCTCCTATCTCCATAGTATAGGTCGAAGCTCCATTCTAGCATGGTGTATGGGCCTGTCAGTATTCCTTTTACTGGACGGCCTTCTGCGAAAGATGAGGCAATTTTCCAGTCTTCTACTGTTAGCGGTTCAGGCCATTCGACTTTTCCATAGATTATAGGCTTTCTAAAGTAGACGTTGTCAAATATTCGTGTCCATTCACCCGGCATATAGCCATTCATTCTCTCTGCAAAGTATACTACCATGTCTTCTCTGGTCTGTTCACCATCACTTATTATATCGACTCCCGCCCATAGATGGTCTTCTACTACGCCTCTAATCGCTTCGACGAAGAGATCTCTTAGCTCATCTGGAGTTGCTTGTTTTTTACGTATTTTCCTGAGGGCCTGTTTTGCCGGTTCAAGTTTGGGATAGCTACCCACGACTGTCGTTGGGAACTTCCTCGGTACTTGGTACTCCACTTTCCTTTCACCTCCAGAGAATCCTTTTCTCCAAGCCTAGTTTCTCTGAAACTATGTCTACAAACTTGGAAAGTATCTTAGTCTTCTTGAGAGCATATGTGTATGGTATAAGGTCTAGCCATGTGGTAGTTGTCAACACGATTTCCTGAGATTCTTTTGAAAGTTTTTTGATCATAGTTAATAGCTCTTCGTCTAGTTTATCTTCGTGGATTCTTCTCGCATCAACTATTCCTAAGACAGGTACATGACCCGGCAAACCCGTTTTTCCTAATAATTCAATTGCTCTTCTCTTAGAGTCTATAACATCTACTGATATGTATTTGAACTTAGATTCGAGAACTACGTCGAACACTTCTTTTTGTGGTACATCGAAGTATATTGCTATTGCAGAGTTTTCACTACTGAGACTTGCTATTTCGTTCCAATAGTCTAGATACTCTTCTACCTCCTCCTTTGATAGTCTTCTATCGCCGACAAGAGGTTCGTCTACTTGAATAAACACATTTTCTTCTTTAACTAGCTCTATCTCTGATTTGAGTATTGATGTTATTGCTTCCGCTAGTTCTGTTTTTGAAAGATCCGATACGTTCTGGCTCAAGTTTACGAATGTAAAGGGTCCCGGTAACACTATTTTCAGGCTCGATGGCTCGGCTAGATCCTTGAATTGTCTTATTCTTGGTAACCATACTGGCTCTAAGGGGTCAGGCTCACCCGTGAACACGGGAATCCTATAGAAGAAGTTGTTGTCGAAGTATCGGAGGAGACCGTTAACGCTTACGTTCTTCCACCTCATTATAAATGGCCTGAATATGTCGTGCCAATCCACCATGCCGTCGACCACTATTGGTAATCCATGCGCTTTTTGGACTCCGATTATTTCCGAGTGAATAATCAGTAGCCTAGATGTATATTGCGAGAAGTCTAGGGTTCCTCTTTCCCTATCTCTTAGAGTGTATCTTGCAAGTCTGGACCTTGGATAAGCCCCCAGCACCATGCCCCATACGGTCACTTCTTTACACCCTTACTGAAATATGCAAGTATAACCTCCTCCATAAGTTTGTGATGGTATCTTTCCTCGCAGATAATCTCATCTACGATTCTATCAACAATTCTCGCTTGAGGCTCTGGAAACATGTCCTTAATAATGTTAAAGATCATTGAATGATAAATCTCCTCACTCATAGAGTTCTCTGCTTTCTTTAACTCTCTTAGTACACGATCTACATTTATTTTGTCTAGCTCCGTCGACTCAATAAAAGAAACTAGTTTCTCTAGTGACTCATATGTAGAACCTATGAGTTTCTGGCAGTTCTCGGGCTTAAATTGAAGACTTAGAACTTGGCTAACATCTCTTAATAACGATGCGTGATTCAGGCTCTCACGTGCTATGTGTTTAAGAGTAAGAGCTTCTGGATACTCTAGTTTATCTGCTAGTTTACTGTAGACTTTTGCAATGTATTCTTCCAATTTTATAGAACAACTTATAATTCTAGCAACTAGATCTTCTCCTTCAATCACTGAAATACACCAAGAGAGATTATTAGAGGACGTTGAATATAACTTCACCGCGAAGGAGTCTTAAAACCAAGTATATTTCTGTATAGTATTGCTTATCCTATAGTCACATAAACATATACATTTCATCCCAGTATAATTACGTTCAAATCTAAAACATATATTACTTTGATAAATTATCATATTCTCGATAAATTCGAACCTATCAAAACACCTAGCCCAGGACTGATTAAATTGACACTATTTAGAGCCTCATTAAGGATACTTACCAGAAGGAAGATTGAGAGCATAGTTTTCACCACAATTATCCTTCTAGGCGTCCTTGGTATTGCAACAATAAAGCTTGCGGCCGATTATAGTCTTGAACTTGCCGGCAAAGGATGGAGCGTTGAAGTCGGCAATATCATAATAATAGGAGATATTCCATACAATGTTGCTGAATCTCTAACTGGTCTTCCAGATATAGCTGAGCTTAAACTAATTAGAACCAAGACATCCATTGCTTTTCACGATACGGAACCCTTATCTATCACATTTGTTTATAATCCTACAAGTTCCCCGCCTATAGGATATCTTATAGATCAAGAGGGCTCAGTTATAATTTATAGCGTGGACGGAAGAGAAGCTGATCTAGAGCCGGGAGACTCCATAACCATACCGGACTATGGGCCTCTCACAATAGATGGAAACGCGAGTGGCATTGTCACTATAAGTGGAGGAACTGATATAACAATAATTGTCCCCTTAGATATCTTTAACGAGCTACCTGGAGAAGAAGTTGATATATTGGCTGTAATAGCCTCACCTAGCACGAATGTAACTAATTTAGCGCGTACGTTATATCAAAATATAGTCTCAAAAGGTGGAAGTGTTGATTCTATTAATATTCAAACAGAAGAAGATAATCCTGCTGAGGCTCCTATGAAGAGTATGGCGTTAGCTTTCGAGGTCTTTATCGGAACAGCCTTGATCACCGGAGCTCTACTTATTGCTGGTAGCGAGATGACACTATTAGAAAGGGATCTTAGAGAGTTAGGTGTTCTGAAGGCTTTGGGAGCCGGAAAGAAAGAGATCGTAGCTTATTACTCAGGCTATAATATTATGCGTGGTGTAATAGGATCCTTGCTCGGTATTATGTTTTCCATTCCTTTATCTCGTTATCTTGTAATATGGGGATCTAAACAAGCCGGATCCTCTACAATGGAGATACTTATGCAACATTACCCATATACGCCTAGTATGAGTGTTATAGTTTCAATAGGGCTGTTTTCTGTCGGTATAATTTTATTGTTTTCCATTGTTCCACCTCTAGTTCTCTCCAGAATAAATACTGTTCAAGCGCTAAGATTTACAGGATTATCTTATCGCTTTAGGACTCTAAAGATAATGTATAGGAGGGTGAGAATTGCCCTTAGCATTCGACGAATCTTCTCTAGGCCTTGGACTACTATTTTCTTTATACTTATAATAGCCGTCTCGTGGGGAGCCACGGCATCTATACCGATGAGCATTCGAGCCGTGGATAGTATGGGTGATGAGCTAGAGACTTACGGATATACCGCTGTTATAACGTTGCCTACACAGAACCTCAATTTTTCGGAACTTCTCGAAATAGCAGATAACGTTAATGGTGTTTCAAGATCAGAACTGTGGCTGTCGATGTGGAGAGGCGTCGAGATTTTTAACGAAACAGTCTCTACACGTACCTGTCTTTTAGGAGATTGGGCGCTGGGGCCCGGCTTAATTAATGGCCGTTGGCCTAGTAAGGGCGAGATCGTTGTATCGGAGACTATGGCTAGACTATATGATCTGGGTCTTGGAGATATCGTTTATGTGAAGAATTCTAAAGGTCAGATGCTAGAATTACGTATTTCGGGGATCGTGTCTACTCACGAGAATGCTGGAAAAATAGTGTTTTTGAATAAACAGGACTATATCGCTTTGCTGGGAGAAAGATATCTGTACTTGAGGATCTTGTCAACAGACAGTGGAGATATTGTTGGAGAGAGCGTTGTACAGAGTCTCCTCGAGAATGGTATACCTGCCAGTCTTGCCTATACAAAGGATGATCTAATAAAGCAACAGGAGCAGGGAACAGTGTTCTTCAGAACATTTTTATCCATAATAAATATCTCGACACTCATTACCGGGTTTGCTGGTCTCACCATGCTTTCCTTGGTAGATATGGCGGGGCGTCTTAAAGAAATTGGTGTATTAAGGAGCATAGGATTTACTAATCATGAGCTATCGGTTGATCTTGTTCTTGGCACTCTTATTGCTATAGTATTCGCGGCGCCAGTATCATATGTCGTGGCCTTGCTCATCTCATCATCTCTATTAAGGTTAATGGTTGATGCACTCGGTTTTCTCGAACCTATTCCTAGTATAATTGATTTGGCTAACACTGGGTGGGTTATTCTTCTTGCCCTCTTTTTCGTCTATCTAATTAGCTTGGTTTATCTGAGAAGGCAGAGAACCTCTGATCTGCTCCGGGTCGAGTAGTCGAGGTGTAGAGCTGTGGCTGAATACTCTATAGTGTTTAGAGACGTCTGGAAAATCTATCGTGGAAACGGGATCGATTATCCCGCGCTACGAGGAGTCAACTTTGTCGTTGAGAAGGGAGAGCTCGTTGCATTACAGGGTCCCTCAGGCAGTGGGAAAACTACTGTAATCTATCTTGCCGGCGGCTTGGATACACCTACTAGAGGAGAAGTTATTGTAAATAGTGAGAATCTTAGTAGACTCTCCGAAGGAAAACGGGCTAAGTGGAGGAGGAGAAATGTTGGTATAGTGTTTCAATTCTTTCATCTTGTCCCCACCCTAACTGTTCTTGAAAACGTTATTCTCCCAATGGAATTAGCAGAATATCCGCCAAAGGAGAAACGATTAGAGAGAGCCGAGGAGCTCTTAGAGATCATAGGTATGAAGAATAAGAGAGAGAAATTTCCGAATCAACTAAGCGGCGGCGAGCAGCAGAGAGTAGCAATTGCTCGTGCCCTTGCAGCGGATCCCTATATCATACTTGCTGATGAGCCTACAGCCAATCTCGATACTAGGAATAAGCTAAAAATAATCGATCTTCTAATAGAAGCTAATCATCTCGGTAAAACAATCCTATATACTACTCATGATCCACAACTGGCTTCTAAAGCTGATAGAGTATTAAAGATAGAGGATGGAAGAATAGTCCCTTTAAATCTTAGTGGCCTGTAAAAGGTGCCGAGATTTTTATTTGGTGGGCCCGCGGGGATTTGAACCCCGGACCTCCGCCGTGTCAGGGCGGCGTCCTGACCAGGCTAGACGACGGGCCCCTGGCCCCAGACGCCAATCAAATAGGATAAACACATCCAAGTTTAAAAGAATTAGGTGTCTAATTGCTTTTACAGTCTGCTTCTACAATTATGTTTACTCCATGGATCCTGAGACCTTTTTCTGATAGTTCCTGTACTAGTTTGCTCGCATATGTTTTGCTGTCTTCAAGGTCTACGAGTTGACCTGTATCCTTACAATATACGTTTACGTGGTATTCTGGTCTATCGATGTGTGTTTCACCGTTCCATTCGAAGATTCGTATCACGCCTGCTTTCTCTAGCATCTTCATGGTGTTGAATATTGTGGATATTCCTACGCGGGGTAATTGCTTCTGAACTATTGAATGTATTTCTTTAAATGATGGATGGTTCTTAACATTGTCTAGTATTATCTTTGTTATAACTATTCGTTGGGGGGTTACTCGTACGCCGATTTTTGTTAGTATGTCTATTACTTCTTCTATTTTTACTTCGTCTTGCATGGTTGACACCTTTACACCTTTTGTTCTCCATATAATGTAGTGTTATCCATGTTTATATGTTGTTATATATTCTTCTTGCAAATGGTTTTCACTTTGCTTGTCCTTGAACCTATGTCTAAGTAGAGACATTATTAATTAGATATTCAATAAAAACTGTAGAGTTTTATAGGGAAAACTAAGTTGGATAAAGAATTTTATTCTTTCTTGTTCACCGTTGGAAGTCCAGATTTTACTATTTCTCTTATGCTTGGGTATCTGTAACAGGATACGTATCTTTCTGGTTTGACTTCAGAGAGTGGAGGCTCTACTACGGGGCATAATTGTTCTAGTTCTTTGTCTGTTTCCTTGTGTTGTTCATAGTAGATACATCTTGGGTGGAATCTGCATCCTGGCGGAATGAATACAGCGTTTGGCACTTCTCCTTTTATTTTTAGGTCTCTGAATTTTAGCCTGTTGGCTGGATCGGGATCTGGTATTGCGGCGATTAGTGCTTCCGTGTATGGGTGGAGGGGGTCGGCTATTACTTCTCTTGCGTCTCCCAGCTCTACGATCTTTCCTAGATACATGACTGCGATTCTGTCACAGATGTATCTTGCTACTGCTAGGTCGTGTGTTATGAATATGAATGAGACGTCGAGTAGTGTTCTTAGATTTAAGAGTACTTCGAGGATTTCTGCTCTAATTGAGACGTCGAGCATTGAGACGGGCTCGTCTGCTATAATTAGGGAGGGGTTTCCTATTATTGCACGTGCTATTGCTACTCTTTGTCTCTGTCCTCCGCTTAACTGGTGTGGGTATCTATCAATGAATTCTTCTACGGGAGTTAGCTTGACCATTTCTAGGGCTTTCGCGATGATTTCTAGCCTTTCTTCTTTTGTTGATCCTATCTTGTGGACTAATAATACTTCTTCTAGCACGTCTTTAATGCGGAACCTTGGGTTTAGACTACCGTATGGATCCTGGTATATCATCTGGATTTCTCTTCTCAAGGGTCTGAATTGTGAATCTTTTAGTCCGAACAGTTCTACGAATCCGTTTTCTGACTTGACACCCATAGCGTCGAGAATTTCAAGTGTCTCCTTACGGGGTTTGAAGAAGGCTTTTCCTGAGTGGACGGGGACTAGTCTTAATAGTGCTTTTCCTGTGGTTGTTTTTCCACAGCCGCTTTCTCCTACTAGACAAAAGATCTCTCTTTTCCTGATATTGAATGATACTCCGTCTACTGCGTGGACATAGAGTTGTGGTTTACGCAATAGTATATCTGATATATCTCTCTTTATGGGGAACCATACCTTGAGATCTTGTACTCGAAGAATCTCTTCTCCGAGTTCTACCCTATACGCATGGCTCATCTATAATTCACCTCTTCGTGTAAAGCCAACAAGCTACGTAGTGTCCTTTTGAATACTCGATTATCGGAGGCTCTTCTTTGTCACATGGCTCAAACCTTCTCGGACATCTTGGTGCAAATCTGCATCCCGGTGGAGGCGAGCGGAGATCTGGAGGTGTCCCAGGGATGTATTCGAGCTTATGTATGTCTCCTTTGAGCCTGGGTACTGCCCTAATGAGAGCTTTTGTGTAGGGATGTAGCGGGTTTTCAAATATGTCTTCTGCTCTTCCAAACTCGACAATTTTTCCAGCGTACATTACTGCGATTTTCTCTGAGAGCTCTGTTACTACTCCGAGATCGTGGGTGATCAGTATAATGCTCATTTTTTCCTCCTGGTGGAGTTTTTTCATTAGGTTTAGTATCTGCGCTTGAACAACAACGTCTAGCGCTGTAGTGGGCTCGTCTGCGATTACTATGTCGGGTTTTAATGCTAGTGCCATTGCGATTACTACTCTTTGTTTTTGTCCTCCGCTTAGCTCGTGGGGATATCTTTCCAATATTGAAGGCGCGAGGCCTACAGCTTCTATAAGTTCTCTAGCACGTTCAAGTGCCTCCTGCTTGGTCATATTGGTGTGGAGGAGGAGAGGTTCTATGATTTGATCTCCCACGGTATAAACTGGGTTGAGCGCGTTCATAGCGCCTTGAAATATCATGCTGATCCGTTTCCACCTTATCTCTCTTCTAACCTCAGACTCGCTCATTCCAACAATATCTTTTCCGTCTATTCTAATCTGTCCACCAACTATTCTTCCAGGAGGAGGAACTAGTCTTAACAAGCTCCATGCTAGTGTACTTTTTCCACAGCCGCTCTCTCCTACTATTCCCAGGGTTTCTCCCTTTTCTAGTTCAAAGGACACTCCGTCTACAGCCTTTACTACTCCTCTTAGTGTATAGAAGTATGTTCGTAGATTCTCTACCTCGAGTAGTGCCATCTGATTTCCCTCATTAGCCCCATTATCTTTAATTCCTGTGTCCTTTAGGATCTAGCCCCCTTTTTGGGAATATAATTATTTACACGGTTTTATCGTAGATATATAGAATTTACCTTGGAGCAAATAGATTAGTAGAAAAATAATGAGTTTTATATTTAGGATTATGAAAAAAGATTATTATTGGGTTACTTTCTCATGAAGTAATATGCTGCTGCTATGATGATTATTACTACGACTACTGCTGCTATTACGGTTCCTGATATTCCGCCCTCTTCTGGGGCTGCTGTTGTAGTTGTTGTTGTTTGCTCAGGTGGTGGTGTAGTTGTAGTTGTTGTCTGCTGGGTCTGCTCAGTTGTAGTTGTTGTTGTTCCTGGCTGTGGTGTTACTAGTGTTACTGATACCGACTGCTGTGCTGGGTTGCTGTATCCTACAGGGTATGCTAGTATTACTATCTGGTAGCTACCCTCTGATACGTTGGTTGGGAGTACTGCTTCGAAGCTTCCGGGCTCCTGGTAGTTTATCGTTAGGAATGTGGATGCGAAAGTCTCTAGGTTTACAGCGACTGCGTAGATCTTTACGTCTTCGTTGGTTGCTGGTTGGCCGTTGACGCTTACGCTGAGTGTTACTAGGGCGGTGCCCTCAGTGTTGTAGTTTACTGGATCATAGTTTATCTGTAGGTCTACAGTCTTTGGCTGTAGCTCCTGTGCTATTACTGCTGGGTCTACAGGGAAGTCTGCTACTCTCTTTACTGTTGCGATGTCGTTCTGTGCATCATAGCTGTCAAGGTAGAATGGACCGTTTGCTACTACCATGTGGTTGTGCTGGTTGAAGAAGTTTATCAGGTTATCTACTCTCTGCTCCCACTCTGCCTGTGTTAGGAGTCCTAGGTTGATTAGCTGCTGTACCCAGTCTGGTGGTGTTGTCTTATACTGTTGTAGTAGGTCGACCATCTGCTGGCCCTGGTAGGTGTCTAGCAGGTGTATTGCTGGGTGGTACTCGTCGCTTGCGTCTAGGCTCCATACATACTTTGGTGTTACGTTCTCAGGCACATTCTGTATGTCTGGCTGTCCGTACTGCCATAGTAGGTCCATTCCTGCATAGAGTTCTAATGGCCAGCTTGTCCATATGCTTGCTACTCCTGCTATAAATCCGGGATCTAGATGATCATAGTTTACATATACCTTGACTGTTGTCTCGTTAATTACCTTTACTGCTACAAACGAGTTGAGGAACGTGTAGTAGTCTCCTGCTATTGGTCCTTCGAACCTGTTGTCGACTGTTGTGTTGGTGCTGTCATCATATGCATATTCGAATATTACATATAGTGGTGCTAGTAGGTCTGCTACAGTCTCAGTTGTTCCATCGTGGAACTTGATCTGTCCAAGTAGCTTGTAGTTGATTGTTACTGCATTCTTTGCTGTTGTTACGTTTGCTTCTGCTGCCGTTACGAACTGGTGAGCTGCGTGGTCATAAAGTAGTGCGTCGCCGTCAACTGTTACTGGGCCTCTTTCTAGGCTCCACTCTACTGTGTTTGCAGGGCTCCATCCTGTCTTACCGTCTGTTATTCTGCTTGTTATTCCTGGCCAGGTTATTGCTTCTACTACTGGCCTGCTGTAGAAGTCTTGGAATCCGCCTACCGGGTTCCAGGCCCATCCGCTTGCATAAATGTATCTGTTTGTTAGTGTTATTGTGTCTTGTGGGTACTGTAGGTTCATGAACGTGAATGTGTGCCATGGGCTTGCCTTGGGGCTTGGTAGTATGCCCTGTAGGTCGCTGCTTACTGCGTAGAAGTCATAGGTTGCTGCTATGAATACTCTTACGCTCTCCCTGATTCCTAGGTCTACTCCCTCGTTTATTAGTTGCCAGAATTCTGTCTCGTTTGCATAGTCACCGTTGTCTAGTTTCTGGGCTATCTCGTCTATTGTAGCGTTATGATAGTTCCAGTATGTTGGCTCTAGCCATCCTGGCATTGCTCCCCATATGCTGCTGTAGAACCATACGAAGTTACCGTAGTCGTACTGGGTCATTCCGGTGATTCCCCAGCCCTCTGTGTAGAGGTGCCACTCACAGGCGCTGGGGTCTCCGCTGTAGACTATCTGGTATGCTGCTGCGAAGTCGTTGTATAGCCTATCTACTGTTATTCCTACGTCGTTCTCCAGCTTGTTGGCTAGTAGGTCTCCAATGTCTTTCCTCTGGTCCTCGTTTCTTATTACGAACTTGACTGTTACAGGGTCGCCGTTTGCCCAGTACCATTTACCGTCTGCTCCCTGTGTTGCTCCGAGTTCTTGTAGTGCTTGCTGGAGGAGCTGGATTCCGTACTGCTCTCCCTTAGCGTCGATTATTGCCTGCCACTTTAGTGCTGTTCCGACTAGGTATGGATAGTCGGGGTCTAGTGGTGTCCATGGTAGGATTACTGGTATAGCGTATCCCTCGTAGATCTGTGATACTATTTCTCCTCTGGGTACTAGGAACTGTAGTGCGAATCTAGCCTTCTGGTTCTGGAATATGTTTATTGATCCGTCTTGGCAGGTGTCTGTTGGGTTTACGAGGATGTTTGTTAGACCGCTTGCTGCTTTTATCGTCTGGAAGCCTGCTTCTTGGAGCCTATTTACTAGATCTATGCTTCTTAGTCTGAAGAGTCTACCCTGTGAGTCTCCGAAAAGCAGACTACCGACTGCTGCCTGGTCGTCCTCTATTCTCTGGAATACTATTGTGTTAACATATCCTGCGTTTGAAACGAGTGCTGCTGCTATTGGGAGAACCATTAGTGCTACAATGAATATAGCTAGCGTTCTCATGTCATATTCACCCGTTGGGCGTCATAAACTGTATATGAAGGAGGATATTTAAATAGCTTGTCGTTAAAAACACGTATAAATTTAAGAAGATTTTTGATAAGTTATAAATAAAAATTATTTTTATTACTTTACGAGCTTGGGTGCGACTATCGGCTCTAATGCTCTACCCAACAGTAGGAATGTCGCCGAGAATATCACTAACGCTAAGCCTGGGAAGAGGTATAGCCACCAGTAACCAGCGTTGACTGCTCCTACATCATACGCTAGCTGGAGCATTTTACCCCAGGTTGGAGCGGCGGGATCACCGAATCCTAGTAGCGAGAGACTTGCCTCCGCCACTATAACTCCTGGGATAGATAGAACCGCTATAGCCATTGTATATGGGAAGATCTGTGGGAACATGTGTTTGAATAATATTCTCCTCGTAGATGCACCAACAGCTCTAGCAGCCTCAACATATATTTGCTCACTTATCTGGAGAGCCATACTTCTTACAACTATGACTGGTCCCGCCCAGAACAATATGATCATTAGGCCTGCGAGCACAGGCAGTGTTATTGCTGATCTGAACGCTACAGATAGCGCTATTAGTATTGGTAAGAACGGGAGAGAGTTAACGATGTCGACTACTCTCATCATTATTTCTCCTTTTATATCTTTCCAGTAGCCTGCTGCTGTTCCATAGAAGGCTCCTATGAATGTTGATATGAATGTTACACTGAATCCAAGGATAAATGCATACGGGAGACCGAATAATAGTCCTAGTCCTATGGGCCTGCTCTTTGTATCTGTTCCGAAGAAACCATAGCAGTTTGGCTTTACCTCGAATACATATACTGTTGGTTCAACAAATGCGTCATTCTGCTTTGCTAGATTTGGATCAAACTGTCCATTGTTTAATACCAAGTCTCTATCCACGAAGTAGCCTATCTTGAGAACAACTTTGTATTCTCCATTAAGCGGTACAACTTGGCCTTGCTCGTTAACTGTCGCCATTATTATCTGGCCTTGCTGTAGACCAGGTATCCCTTCAGGATAGCCGAGATACTCTTCTAGCTGTTTTATACTACTGGTGAAGTATTGTTCTATTAGGGCTCCTTGATATATCTTGTTGAGACTGTATGGTTTTATGAACGTTATGTTTTCTCCTCCTTCTGTTATGTTTGCGACTTGGCCATAGAGGAACACTGTTCCAGACTCGCCTACCGGGAGCTTACCATCATAGAAGTATACTTTTAGCCCGTCGGGCCTTTCTACATATGCCTCGAGTATGATAATGTCAGTTGTCGTTGTCTGCAGGTTCACAGTAGCATTTTTGCCTACCTCGACGATTAATGCTAATGCAGTGTCGCTTGGGAATTCTTCTGCTTCGTAATTGAAGGATCCCTCATATACCGTTTCAACGTATACCGCGTTGAAATAGTCTATAAGCAATTGCTGCTTGGGATCGGCTACTTGGAAGCTCGCTTCTGGCCCTGTTACCTGCATGTCTTCTAGCGATACCTTTGCAGGTGGGGCTTTATCTGTTGCCCAGCATGGAGGAGCACTTTGTGGATATAGGTATGACCACTTGTTGCTTTGTGTGTACTCTTTAAGGCCTGTTTCTCCATAGGCAGCTACAACATAAATTGCTAGTAACAGTTGTATTATTAGGAGTGCCATTCCTATTTTGCCACTCCAGGTTCTAAGTAGAAGTGACCAGTTGGAGAGTTGTTTTTTGCCTGTTTTCTTCTTCCTCTTAAACATCGCGGTCACCTCATTATGCTCTCCTTATTCTCGGATCAAGTACTGTGTAGAGTATGTCTAGAATGAACCTAATGACCAAGTATAATAGTGTAGTAATGTATGTTAGCTCTACTATAACCGGTATATCGTTTGCAACAATCGCATCCCAATATAGTCTCCCGAGACCAAACCAGTTGAATATGAGTTCAGTAATTATAGCTCCACTAAACACGCTGAGGACTATTGAGAAAAGCACTATTGTGACTAGAGGTGGTGCCGCTGCTCTTATCACGTGCTTTCTTAACACCATAGATTCGGGTAATCCCTTCGCCCTGGCCACCGTGACGAAGTCCTCGTTGAATACGTCGAGGAGAATGTTTCTTATTCTATACGCGGTATCTCCTATGCTAAGTATCGTGACTGTAAACACTGGAAGTGCCGCCATGCTTAGAATAGATGTTATACTTGTCCAGTCTATTCCCCCAGGCTTGTATGGTGATGGGAAGATCTCGTACTTTACAGTGAACAAGTAGATGAATACCATTGCCAGCCACCACCACGGCATGCTAACGCTGAATACGCTCCATGCAGTTATTGTTGAGTCAACTGTTTTCCCTGGCCTCCGCGCAGCGTATAGTGCTAGTGGAAGTGCAAATGCTAGTGTTAGGATTGATGATGTTGTGAATAGTAGAACTGAGTAGGGTATCCTTTCCATGATTATGTGAAGGGCGTTTCTGTCGCCCTGGTAGGGCCAATACTGTGTTGTCAGGACAGTAGAGTAGAGTGGCTGGAATGTAATGAGCGTCTTAGTATACCTAACTGCTAACACATACCAGGGCTGGTCCAGTCCCTTCCTAACAATCTGTAGGTTTATCTCATCCTGAATGATTTTCTTTTTACACTCCTCTGAGAGCTTTGCTGAAACATCATCTATGAACGTTCTGAGTTCTGTCTGTGAAACGTTTATACCTTGCTCTTGGAGTGCTGCATATGCCTTAGCCGTGGTATAGTTTAGGAATTCATCATGTGTAACAATTGTCTTGTTATTGACTGCATCTACAATAACCGTCTGGAGAACTTCTTCGAGAACCGCGATTTGATCCTGGGAGAGTTGCTGTGGCAACGTCGTATTGCCACTTTCTATGACAGATTGTACAGATGTGTTTATCGCATCGATTAATCCCTGTTCTCCTATGTTGGGTCTTAACGCACATGACCTCGCTATAGCGACAGGTGGCTGGTTCTGGAATAAGACTCTTGCTTGCTGACGGACTGTCTGTGCAATGTTCTGCTTCTCACGTTCTGCTAATGGGCCCGTGAATATGGCTGCTACGATGAATGTTACAATTATTAATACTATTATAAGATTCAATATCTTTATCAGCACCCATTTCAACGCCTACACCTGTCCTATCCATTTAACACGTGAGGTCTACCAACTGTTTTAGAGAATCCTCTTATCCTTAAAAGTATGTAATACGGAACACGTAATACGACGGGTTAATCCTCTGATATTCCTGGAGACACACTACTCGAGGTACTATGAGATGCAGGCTGGAGAGAAGATAGTCTCAATACCATATTACCAGTTGAAAATATGGGAGACCGGGGTCAGCTACAGATATGTGTATGGCGAGGCATATCTTTTCAAGGCAATACCCGAGGTTAAAGCCCTCGCACTCGTATCTCCAAGCGATCAGGGACTCTATCCACATCCCTATCCTAACTCGATCAAGTTTAAGCCACTTGGCAAAGAAGAATACGTTGAAAGATTGAGGCAGGCGATAAAAAATATCCTCGAGGTAGCCGAGGAGGAGCCTAAGCCTGTCTTCGACGTCGGAGGCTTCAAGGGCTTGATAAAGATGGTTCTCTCCAACCTCTTTGGGGGATCGAAGGCTAGGGCAAAGCCTAGGGCAACACCTTATCTCGAGAGGCGCCTTGCCCTAGGATACCTGGTTGATGTCCTAGAGATAACTGATCCTGACGTGAGGATTACTGTTGAGAAGACTTATTGGAGACCATTAAGAATTATATTCAGAGATAGAGAAGGAGAGCAAATAGTGTCATCTGTAGAATATCTTGTCGATAACAGGTGGATCGAGGATAGGGTTATCTACAAGATTCTACGAGATAATAGGGATGCTCTTAACATGTTATTAGAGGACTTAACAATGTAGTCTAACCCTTACACGTGTATCATGTAATTATAATTGTTTAGATACAGTTAGTGGAGGTTCACATTTTAATAGTCTCAGCATACTATCATTAATATAATGGCCCATTTATAACGGGCGGTGAACGTGGAATGGCTCGTGCAATTGTCATGATAAACACGGATGTAGGAAAGGAAAATGAAATCTTCGAGAAAGTCCTCGAGATCCCAGAGGTCAAAGAGGTATACATGGTATATGGTATACACGACCTAATAGTAATCATCGAAGCAGACACCATGGAGAAGCTGCGGAACCTCATAACAGAGAATATCCGCCGTATGGACGGTGTTAAGAGCACGCTGACAAGCATCGTAGTAATGCATAAGACAAAGTAAGCTTGATCACTCTTTCCCACCAATTATCCATGTAATCCTCCGAGAAGGGGATCCATGATACCTAACGTGTTCTTTCCCCAAAACAAGCCTCCTGGAGAAGACTGGATTCCCTTTACACTTGCACTAGACGACATAGACAGTCCTGGAGGCGGGTGCACGACTCATCTAACTGGTCTCCTACTCTACGAGCTCCGAGACAAGCTACTGCTTGCAGACTATCCCCTCCTAGTAAGGCTTGCCCCGGGCGTTCCATGGAAGACACGGGGCAACGCCGCGACAGTCATAAGGGGATGGATCCAGGGATTCGGCTATGAGGAGCTCTTAGAGCGCGCGAGATTACTCGCCGTAGAGTATAGTAGTGGGAGGGTAAATGAGCCGGGGAAGGCTCCTGGGATAGCATTATATAAGGGTACTGCTCCGTGGAGAGACCGTGTCCTACGCCGGCTCTATCTGCGAGGCGTTTCCGAACTCGTATACGGCGAGTACATAGTTGAGACTGCGATATCGAGAGGCGTCATGCTCTGGGGAGGTCGTGGACGCGTCGGCGCAGTCCTAGCTCTTGCATCACTATCCCCGGAGGACCCGTATACATATGAGTTAATCGCGTATAGATACCCCGAGAACTGGGGGCGTCCCAGATGCGTTGATCATGATCCCGTAAAAGAATCCTGTATCCCTGCATGTGCTTCCAATAACTATGATCTATCAACTGGTAAACTCGCCGCGGCCCCGAATGGTCCTGACCCTATACTCGCAGGATTCCGCGGCGTCTGTATAGGAGGCCTTGGATGCTATGCCTCTATTCTGTGCGAGGAGCCTCATTTCTGGGTGCTTTACCGGAGTAATCAGCATACGGATATCCACTATGGATCAATGTTAACCCCCCGGTTAACACCCTACAAGAGCATAAGAATAACCATAACCATCCTAGACAAGGAAAAACTACCGGGATCCCATATACTTTTGCAGGGGCTCCATCCAGACCTCGGGAAAATCATTGTAGCCGTATACCGTGAAACGGGGCCTATGAGGAGACTAGCCGAGAACCTTGTAAGAGGAGACCTAGTAGAGATTATGGGCACCGTGAGGCCCTACCCTGGACTAGACGAGGGATACACTCTTGCAGCCGAGAAACTTAGAATAATCAAGCTCGAAGAGGAGAATCTGCAGGTCGCACCTAGATGTCCACGATGCGGTAAGCGTATGAAGTCCATGGGTAGAGGCCAAGGATACCGGTGTCCACGATGCGGTTACCGGGATCCCGAGGCCCATCCAATAATGATACATGGTATCAGGAGAATCGTTCCATCAATCGTTACACCAACGCCTAGTAACCTCAGGCACCTTGTTAAACCACCATGGCTTGGCTCCGGCCCTGTTACACCTATCCCTCATAGATTATTGAAGGTTAACGAGGTCTTCTCTATAAAAGTCCCTTCTCCTGCCACATTAGAGCTCTGTAGTGATTGTATGTGATCGCTATAATACAATGTTAACTCCCCGGTTAACAACCCCCCAGTTTCCAATGGAAACACATACCAATACCCGGAGCCAGGGACCCCCTCGTTTCCTATGCACTTATCTTAAACTAGAACTCCTGTATAACGTTTCACTTGGATATAATTGGTTTGCATAATGATTATATCTAAATATATATAATTAAAAATATATTAATATAACATAATTTAAATCTTCCATAGAGAAAGATCCGATATACTAGTTCCATAGGAAATAGGGGGGTCTGGGACCTCCTTCGTTGTATGTTTCTGGGGTTTATAAAGGACCCCCTCGTTTCCTATGGAGCAGATATAAGGATATAATGTAACATAATAAATTAAATTTTTAATTTATTTTAATTATTAATATGTTATAATATATACATAGTGATTCAGAAAATTTAAATTGTTACCGTTTTTGATTGTAAAAGGGAGATGTCGATAATTATTTATATATATTACCTAAATTATTGTGTATATATTTAATATTATGTACCGGAAAAAATCTCGAGTATTATTAATTGAATATGCGGCTAGGCGAAGGGTAGCGGATCGCAAAGCCTCACTTCCATAACATGGGGCTTACCCCTAATGTAGAAGTATTTCCGGTATATAAATGTTTGGGTGTGGTGTATGAGTGTTGCGGTGGTTGGCCCGGGTATTACTCCTGGGCAACGGTTAGAGATACTCGAGCGGACTATTGTTAGGTATGCTGTGGCTCTTGCTACGGTCGAGGAATTCATTGATGCCGGTGAGAGAGGTACGACGCTTCTAGTGGATCCTAGCTATGTCGCGATGAAGATCCTAGAGAGAGCATGGGATATTCTAGGCATGCTGGGCATACAGCTTACACTTCATGAGTATCAGTACCTTATTGGGTTTAGGCAGAATGCTAAGATCGCGGCAGAGGACGTAATTAGATATGCCTTACCCGTCCTTAAACAAGTATGTGGTAGGGAGAAACTTATCCGCATAATTAAAGGGTTTAGACTGGAGGACTTAACTAGAGATAAAGAGTCGATGAATAAGTTTAAAGAATGCAGAGAGGCTCTTAGGAAAAAACTCTTCAACTAAACTAGAGGATGTGGTCAAAGACATATTTCCGATGGTATAAGAGCTAGGAGGCCTCTGTTCTTATAAAAGTACTTGTGTTCATCACTCGGTTTGTACTTAATGTCTAGTTTATTCTATGTGATCTAGTAGGGACAATCATTAAGGGCCATATAAACTACCTATGCAAGCGGGGATATCGATGTGCGATCCTAAGGAAGCAGCTGCTAGAGGAGCTCTAAGCATTCTGTCAGAGTTGGAGGAGCCTATACGTGTCATGGGGGTTGGTACGGGATCGACCGTTGATAGGTTCATCTCGTTGCTTGCTGGATCAGAGATATCAGATGGTATTGAGGGATATGTTCCTACAAGTATCGATACGAGTCTAAAACTCTACAGTCGTGGTCTTAGAAGAGTATTGGATAGTATTCCGGTATCCGATAAGATAGACGTCTACGTTGATGGAGCCGACGAGGTGGATCCTTCAGGAAACCTGATAAAGGGTAGGGGAGGGGCTCTTCTCGGCGAGAAGATATTAGCGTACTCGAGCAGGCTCAATATTATAATAGTTGACGAGTCCAAGCTTGTAGAGACGCTGGGAGAAAAGAAGCCCGTTCCAGTAGAGGTTGTTCCCAGAGCCCTCGGATACGTCTATCGGGTTCTGAAGTCAATGGGGCTAAACCCGAGGCATAGATCATGTAATTGTAAGGATGGGCCAGCAGTATCCGATAATGGAGGAATACTCCTTGACCTATATACAGGTCCTATAAAGGATCCCCGACGGCTAGACATGGAGCTCCACATGATACCGGGGATCGTTGAGACCGGACTATTCCTAGGGCTAACCGACATAGTCGTCGTTGGGTCTAGGGACTGTTCTTGGAGGATGCTTAGATTTGACCGGGGAAGAAGATGAGAAAATACTAGACCTAGACGTGGAAGAGGAACTCTCCAAAGGACCGCCTCCTGAGCTAGAGCAGAGGATTCAATATGCAGCTAATAGTGGTAGATTTGTCCTCTTGTGGCGTGATCCACTGATACTCGTATATTTGGGGGAGAACGGGGACTATGTGGTTGTCGACGGGGTTTATTGTAGCTGTGAGGGTTTTGCTAGGAGGGTTTCCCGCAGA
>JALWJI010000154.1 GCA_027081695.1 Acidilobaceae archaeon
TATAGTGTATACCTTCTATCGATTAACCTAAACCCGGATAATACCTGTCCGAAATGCGGATATAAGCTCAAAATAGTAAGATAACTTACTCCCGGTTTTCCTCACTATCGTTGATCGGCGTTATAATTATTAATACAATATTTTTACCCTATAAATATCCCTTTTCTCACCATACACATTAACTAATGTTTATAAACCCCTGTTGATCTAGACCACGATAGGCACAAACAAACAAGTCACGAAGAACAATGGAGGGATACCATATTGAAATTCTGTCCGAAATGTGGAGGACCAATGGTCCCCGTGAAAAAAGGAGAAAATGAAATAATACTAAAATGCCAGAGATGCGGATACGAGATGCCAGCACCAAAAGAGATAATCGAAAGATACCGTGCAGTCCACAAAACAAGAAAAGAAGAAAAGATCATCTCGACAAAAGTAATCGCTAAAGTAGAAAAAAGTGCTGTCTCTAAAGAGGACATAGAACAAGCAAAAGAAGAATACTATGAGCTAGTTCTAGACCAAATCGGAGAATACGGGGACTAGCGCTTCACGAATATTTTCTATTTGTCCTAATAATGTTATAGTTGTACTATGTTTTGCTGAATATAAATAGTATCGTGAAGTATCCGTTAAATCAAGATAATGGAAAAGAATAGTCTATATGCCTTTTACTGGTAGAAGTCCCCCAATTGATTCCAGTTCCTTAGCCGCCTCCTCTAGATCCTTGTGCGTATCAATACTCCTCCAATAATAGGGGGGCGTGTCATACTTTACAGTTCCAAGCTTCCTGTTCTCGGCTAGTTCAGGGAATGTAGTCTTCTCAATGTCTCCTTTCTCTGGTAAGTAATCAACTATGTTTGGTCTGAAAGCATATACGCCCGCGTTTATCCAATACTCTCGCAGTATTGGTTTTTCTTTAAATCCTCGTATAAGCATCTTTTCTTCATCTATGTCAAGGATTCCATAGGGGCTACGTAGAGGCACAGATCCAATCACTGCCACAAGATCTTTTTCAGACTCTAGCTTCTCTATAAGTCTGTTAGGGTCTATGTTCGTGAGGATATCTCCATTTATCACTATTATTGTCTCATCTTTTCTAAGCATATGTGCCGCGTTTCTAAGAGCCCCTCCCGTTCCAAGCGGATCATCTTCTATAACATATGAGACTGAGAGGCCAAACTTCGATCCGCTACCTATGGTTTCAATGATCTTTTCTTTTAGGTATCCAGCGAGTATAACTACCTCGTTTATTCCATAGTATTTGAGCCACTCTAGCTGATAGAACATTACTGGTTTGCCAGCGACTTTAACCAGTGGCTTTGGCACCTCTAGCGTCAAGGGCCGCAGTCTCTTGCCATACCCACCTGCTAGAATCATTGCGATCGTCATCTACGACGCACCCCATGAAACCATTGTATGGTAACTAGTATTAAATAATTGAGACCATTAACTGAATAATCCACGCTCAACTATACGTGTCTCTCATTAATACAATAGAATTGTGTGTGCCTGGTGCCGCCGCGGGGATTCGAACCCCGGACCGCCCGGTCTTCAGCCGGGCGCTCTCCCGCTGAGCTACGGCGGCACACGCCCATAAATGATGTTTACCTGCATGTAGTTTTATTCCTTTTTCCCGTTTTATAGTCTATGGTCGATGCTAATGGGCGAAGAAGGAGGGATTCGAATAGTTATAGTTGCTATAGGCTCTACTGATCTCGATCTAGCGATTAGTGTCAGCGAGAATCTCGAGAAAAAGTGTTATGGACGTGTTGAGGCATTTGTTCCCGTTTGGAAGGAACACGTATCGTTGTCGGGCTTTGACGTCGAAAAAGGAATGTATAATGCTATACAGGTCGCCGATCGGATCTACGAGAAGTATAGAATGCTTGTTGAAGACTATGATGTCGTGGTTACCGGCTTATTTGAGGCTAGGGGGTTCCTCGATAATAACAGATCCGCTGTACTGTATATTGATAAGGATCGTCGAATTATACTTGTGTTTACAGGAGGACTAGAAGACAATAATGATTACATAATCGAAGAAAAAGTGCTTCAATCGGTTTTAGATGGATTATCTAGACTAGGTATTAAGTTGGGTTGCTGAGTGTTCTCGGTAACATGGAAGAGAACACCTGTTCTTGAGAGACTGACAATAATTTATTCCAATGACTCGCTTATTCAAGTGTTATCCTAGATATCTACGACGAATTGTAGTCTCCAGCATTTGTCTTTTCTTTCTATTTCCATTTGGGCATATGTCATAGCTTTTACTATGGTTCTTTCTTCGTGTTTTTCGGGGTTGAACTGTTCGCCCCACGCGCTACTTGTGATCCTATATTTTCCGTTTACTTCTTCTATTCTACATACTGTAAATCGGGAGAATACTAGTCCTTCCGAATCAGTGTATATTAGAAGTTCTTCTATCCATTTATAAAGTAGATTCTCGAGATCGTCGCCCTCTATATCAATATCGACCCGTGTTACTGGATATACTTTGCTCGTATCTGTTATCACTTCGTACACGGCTATTCCTGCCTGCTCAAAAGCTTCTTCAAGAGTCCTTCCAACCGATTCTATCAAGACGTCTGCTGTGTGTTCTTTGTGCTTGTATCCTATGCATTTGCTATATGTGTTCTTCTCCATTCAGCACACCCCCAATATAATAAGGATACCTTTAGAGAAAATGAAATTCGTGGTGTAGACACATTTGACTGATAAGCAGAAACAAGCTAAAGGCAAGTCTATTTGCCTCGATGGACCAACTGTATACCGTCTGCTAGAGAGTAAAGTAAGTATAGATAGGAAGGATTTCGTGGTTCACGTGCCTGAGGCGGAGAAGGATCCTTTCCTAGCTCTTGTAGCGATTATACTGAGCCAGAATACTAATGATAAAAATAGTATTCGGGCTCTACGGAGCCTCCTCTCTATTGGATCTACTCCAGAAGACTTTCTC
>JALWJI010000155.1 GCA_027081695.1 Acidilobaceae archaeon
CTAAGTAATGGTTCTCTAGAGGGAATCCGGAGGCTTCTGCTTTTACAATGTAGTCAAATGGCTTTGACTCGCTGGTGAATACTATTGCTCTGTAGCCGGCGTCTAGTGCTCCTTTTAGGAAGAGTAAGCTTAGAGCTGTTTTTCCGCTTCCGTGTTCTCCCTCGATTACTATTAGGGCTGGGTAGGGTATGCCTCCTCCTAGCTTCATGTCGAATTCATCGTTTCCTGTGGGTAATAGTCTGAGGACCATCATCTCACCCCGTAAACTCGAGATATTCTTTTCCTCCTCCTGGCGTGGCGATCGTGACTGTTACTTTAGCGGCGGTGTCTGGGGTTGATGGTAGAATTATCACGATGTCTAGGGTTGTGTTAGGTTTCCATGGGGTGGGTGTTGTAGTATTGTATGGTTGTGGGTAGCCGCTTGCATCATATATTGCCTTTATGTACCATCCTGGAGTTGTCGATGTACTAGTATAGGCTCCTTGGAAGGACGCATAGAATATGATTGAATTAGTGCTGTTTGTGTATTTGACTATTATGTCGAAGTCATCGTATCTGTATATGAGGTTGCTGCCAGTGTTTGTTATGTTAATCTCTATTTGTGCTGTTGTATTGTTGTAGGTGTAGTTTTCTAGGTTTATACTATCGTGTGGGAGTTCGTCTACTATTAGTTGGGCTTTTACTGTGCTTGATAGCATCATCACTGTTATCCCTGCTAGGAAACCTATCATTGTGATCAGCATGTAGAAGATTATTGTCGAGGCCATTACTGTGCTCAGACCCATATCTGCTCACCCCCTCCCCTTTATCCAAGGTCTACGACCTCCTCTGAGACGACGCCATTGGGTAGGACTACCTTTATCCTAACCACTGAAGCGTAATCCTTTGAGGGATTGACGTTAAACCGGAGGGTTTCTCCTGGGCTCCATACGTTGTCTTGTTTGTATAGTTCTGTTATGTTGAAGGTGCCGGGTGTTGCTGTTGAGTTGTACTTGTAGTAGTCGAGGCTCTGGGTGTAGTTCCCTATGTATATGTCGATTTCTTGTATTTCGCTGAAGGGCATTGTTCCAACGTTTTTGACATAGATATATATTGTGCCGTTAACAGTGTCTCGGTATGCGTTTACTATCATGAGCCTTACTCCTAGAGCATTCGTTTTCTCAGTTACCATTTGCGAAAAGAGAGACTGAACATAGCTGAGTTTTCCCAATACCACTAGTGACAGTACACTGGCCATCACCACTGACACGACTATGAACACGGCGTGCGCTACGGCTGTTGACTCTCCCATGCTTCAGCACCTCGTCGTCGTAGTATTGATCGTACTAGTTCCTCGGTGATGCTTGCGACGTCTAGTCCTAGTTCCTTAGCAAGTGCTGCGAGTATAGCAATGCTCTCGTCTACGCCTAGCTCGTACTTGTAGCTTATCTTGCCGAGCTCTATGATTTTCTCGAGGGTTTCTTTTTGGGTCTCATCTATAAGTGAACTCTTCATTAGGATGTCTGCGAGAGTGTGTAGATATTCGGGTGGAACCCTTGATTGTAGCTCGTATACTAGTCTAAGTAGGCTTGCGAGTTTCTCGAGATTCATCTCTTCCATGCTTTTGCTTGATACCTGGATTTCTTCTCGTTTAACCTTTTCTTGGGGCTTGAACTCTAGCATCTCCTGGTAGGTATATGGTTTGAGTATTTTTGGAGCCGGATGCTGTGTCTGGGATGGAGCTAGACTCTGTATCGTGGCTAGTTGTTGGGAGGGGAGGGGGGAGGGGGTAGCAGCTTCAAGTGTTTTTACTACTTCGACTTGTTTTTTGCTCTTGGATTCCTCTTGTGTTGGCGTTTGTTTTATTGTCTGCGTAGGACGTGATGGCTGTAGGAGTGGATTAGATATTTCATCTACGACGCTTCTTAGCTCTAGGACTAATTCTTTTAGTGTTCTTATTAGTTCTTTGATGTCGTTGCCTCCGTTGTTTACTTGCTCCGCGCTCATCATAACCACCTCATATAATTTTTGTAAAAAATATTATTTTAAATTAAGAGAAAAAAGGTATAATTATTTGGTTTAGCCTAGGCTTAGAGGACCGGCAGTTCCTGGTAGAGATGGAGGTATTACTCTCTCAACTACTAGTGGTGCTCCTTCTGGCGGCTTTATCTCGATCTTGAATGGATCATATGGTTGTAGTCCAGTGGGTATGTGGACTATTACAAGAGCTTTCTCTCCGAACTCTAGTACCTGGTCTCCGTCATTAGTTAGGAATACTATTGCTCCTTGAGTTGTATTCGCTGCGCTGAGGCCAGTTGTTGTTAGTATTGTCTGTAGGTCATCAGTTGTTGAGTTTGGATAGACTGAGAACTGTATGCTTGCGTAGTATTCTGATCCTGCCTGTACTGATATTACTGTCTTACCCTGCTGTAGATCTACTGGATACTTTCCAGAGCTTGGTCTAATTGGCACTACAACGTCCGTTATTGTTGTACCGTTGTAGTACGCCATTACGTCTCCGTCTACCATTAGAGCACTTCCTGCTTCTCCAAGGCTTGAGGTTATGGCTTCTTTTGTCTTCTGTGTTGCTGTCATTCCCATGTTTAGTGCTACGAATGCTAGTGCGGCTGCTACTATCACGAATGCTATCATGACAATCGCTGCTTCGATACCAACAATACCTTTCCTCTTCCTGGCCCGTGGCACGGTTTCTTCACCCTTTTTTCTATATAGGTATTTGGACATTGAGGTCATGGAGTTTAAATATAATCCTGTACTTATAAATACTTGTAAATCCCAAAAGAGCCCAGTATTAAACAAGAGCGCGTCACTTAATCGCCTCCATAAGGAGAGTCTAATTAGAACATGATTCTCTTAGAGGCCGATTCTTCATGCTTTATCGTATGTAACCTATAATATGAGGAAGCATTATGGTGTTGGTGAAGGAGCCCCGCTATTTGGGGGTTTGTGGCGGGCCCGCCGGGATTTGAACCCGGGACCGCCGGCGTTTCCCGCACAGGGTCCGGTTGGGCGCTTAGAAGGCCGGCGCCCTATCCTGGCTGGGCTACGGGCCCTGCCTTGTCCACTGTATTGGATATTGTGGTGGGTTTTATAAAGTCTTGTGGCATGGCTTGAGCTTGAGCTCAGTTATTTGTCTGTGTTTTAGGTCTATTACGTAGAGTATTCCTGTTCTGTCTGTTATCCCTGAGAGATATTCTATGGCTGTCAGTGCTTCTAGTGATGCTATTACTCCTACTCCGGCCCCAACGTTTGGTATCGGGGTCTTTCGCTTGTGTTCTGTCCTGGGTGCTATACAGTCTATGCAGTATCCTTTATCTGGGTCAAGTAGGATTACTTGGCCATAGAATCCGTCTACTGCTGCATGTACTAGGGGTATATTGTTCTCGCACGTGTATTTTCCTAGGATTTTCCTCGAGGTCCAGTTGTCTAATGCGTCTATTACTAGGTCAGGTTTTCCTATCGTCTTCTCGAGGTCTGTGTTTTCTGTGATGCGTGTTATATGGTAGTCTACTTCTGTGTGGATATTGTATTGGCGTATTCTTCGTGCCGCTATTACTGGTTTAGGTAGGCCTATGCTTGCCTCGTCATAGAGTAGTTGCCTGTTTAGGTTGCTCCATTCTACACTGTCTCCGTCTATTAGGGTTAGTTTTCCTACTCCTGCTAGGGCAAGATATGTTGATACAAGGCTTCCTAGTCCTCCGAGCCCGACGACTACTACGTGCGAGTTAAGGAGTCTTCTCTGTCCTTCTTCTCCGAGGAGTGGGATTTGCCTAGAATATCGTTCATGGGTCTCCCGGGTCATTTCCAGCTCCACTCGGTCCTATCCTTGTAGTCTTTTAACTGTATGCCGAGTTCTAGTAGTTTTGCACGTATCGTGTCCGCTAGGTCGTACATCTTGTTCTTTCTAAGCTCTGTTCTAACTGATACTATTAGGTCAACTAGATGCTCGGTCACTTCTGGGACTGCCCTTTCAGCTGCTTGGTATACGTCGTCTGCCACGGCATATACCTTGTTCATCTCTTGTCCTATTTTGTAGGCGTAGAGGATGATCGTGTTACTCTCTATGCTTGACAATTCTTTATAGTAGAGGTTCGTGAATTCCCATACTTCTCTTATTGCTCCCGCGAAGTTGAAGTCGTTGCTCATCTCTGCGTGCCAGCGTCTCTGTATTTTTCTTAGCGAGTCTAGTAGGTCTAACTCTGAGGGTTTAAGCACATAGGTTGGTTCTTGTTTTTCTAGTCTTTTGTGGAGTTCTTGTACTACTTCTCTAAACCGGTTGTAGAGGCGTTTTGACTGTTGTAGGCTTTGATCACTGTATTCCAGCTGAGTTCGATAATGACCGCTTAGAAGCCATAGTCTTAGAGGTCCTGGCCCCCATTCTCTTACTGCGTCTTTTACGCTTATGATGTTTCCTAGGCTCTTGCTCATTTTTTCGCCTTCTATTGTCAGGTATCCTGTGTGGAGCCAATATTTTACCCAAGGCTTGTGTCCTAGGAGGGCCTCGCTTTGTGCCCTTTCGTTCTCATGGTGTGGGAATATTAGGTCTGCTGCTCCTCCGTGGATGTCTAGGCTTGGTCCAGTATACTTTGTGCTCATAACGCTACATTCGATGTGCCATCCTGGCCTTCCTGGGCCCCAGGGACTCTGCCAGCTTGGCTCTCCTGGTTTGGCAGCTTTCCATAGTGCGAAGTCGTATGGTTTCTTTTTCTCGTGGGCGTGTTCTTCTTCTTGTCCCCATAGGTTTTTGCTTGCTCTACCGCTTAGTCTCCCATAGTCTGGGTACTTGTCTACCTCGAAGTAAACGCTTCCGCTTTCAGCCACATATGCGTAGCCTTTCTCTATTAGTCCTTGGACGAATTCTATTATGTCGTCTATGTGTTCTGTTACCCGTGGATGTATGTCTATTTGTATGTTTAGGGTTGTGAGCATGTCCATGTAGTCGTTGATGTATTCCTGGACGAGGTTTCTCCAGTCGATTCCTCTCTCGCGTGACCGATTTATGATTTTATCGTCGATATCGGTTATGTTCTGTACATGGAATACACTGTATCCTCTCAGGCTGAGATATCTCTTGATACCGTCGAATGCTACGAAGGTTCTCGCATGGCCTATGTGTGTGTAATCGTAGGGTGTTGGTCCGCAGACATACATGTTGACTAGTGGGGACTTTACTGGCTCGAAGACTTCTATTCTTCTCCCTAGAGTATTTCTCAGCCTTATCTCGCTCATCTCTCTGCTCCCTCCTCGTCAACCCTACTTTATCCATGTAGCTCTCTAGCAAGTCTACTATAGAACTCGATCGTCTTGCATAGATGCTCTATGCTAACGTATTCGTCTGGCCCATGTATGTTTCCTCCGAGGGGGCCATAATCTATGGATTCGACGCCTTTCGGACTGAAGTACCTGCTGTCGCTTGCTCCTCCGGCCTCTATGGGTTCTGGGTCTAGGCCTAGGAGCTTGTTTGTCTCTGATGCTTTCCTTACTAGTAGCGAGTCTTTATCGGTATAGAGATATCCTTTTCCGCCTGTTACCGTAAGTGTGTATTCATTGTCTAGGTTGTTCTCTAGTATTTCTTCCAGGATCTCTTGTATTTTATCCTTGTCTGTCGTCATGGCTCTTATGTCTAGGACTAGTTCGTGATAGTCTTCCTTGAAAGTATAGTAGTTGGGGTTTATTGATACTCCATAGTCACTGTATTTCTCTGTTGGAATAGGTGCTCGGACGAGGGGTACTATGCTTTTGAGAAGCTGTGTTAGTGCGGTATCTATTTCTACTAGTTTGTCTCCGCCTGTCTCAACATAACTTATAGTAGTCTTTCGTGGTATAACGTTGCTCTTTACCCATTCTCCTGAGAGGCTTGAGACAAGTATGTTATTGTCTCTTATCCAAAGACTAGCGGCAACTAGTGCGTGGGTGTCTACTCCTGGTATGAAGTATGCGCTGTGCATTGTTTCTCTTAGTAGGATCATTGTTTCGAATGTTCTCTCTCGTACACGGCCCTTTACTAGTTCTTTCCGGGATTTTACTCTTATTCGGGCCCCGAATCCTCCTCGTCTCCTGATTATAACTTTTGATAGTGCTCCGTCGGCGTTTACCATGTAGTCCGGGAATAAGCCTATTTCTCCTAGCTTCTCCGCGAGGTATCCAGCGCTTTTACCTCCTATCTCTTCGTCTCCGGTGAACGCGATTATTATTGTCCCTTGTTTTGGCTCGTACGAGGCTAGAGCCTCTGCTAGAGCAGTAACGTTGCCCTTGTCGTCTGTGGCTCCTCTTCCATATGCTTTCCCATCTTCTATTGTTAGCTTGAAGGGATCCCTGGTCCAGCCGGGGCCTGGAGGAACAACATCATAGTGTGCAAGCCATAGGGTTACAGGCCTGCCTTCTCCACGTATATCGTAGAGTATAGGTACTGGCGCGTGTTCGTCTACATTATGACTGAAGCCATGTTCCTCTAGAATACTACTTATAACTCGTGCCTCTTTGATCCCTACAAGTTTTCCTTCTGCTGGACTGTTCACTGTGTCTACTGAGACCAGTGAGGATAAGAGGCTCAGCGCGCTTTTACATTTGTTCATCCTCGTTCTCCGAGTCAGCTAACTGTAAGCCAACATAATATTTATCCACGGCCCAACTATGAAGATTTTCATAGTGCCTCAGCAAAAATCTCTGCAGAAACGCTTTTTAGAAAGAGTTATCCACCAAGTAGTGCTTGTATCCCTTCTCTTATTATTGATACTGCGAATCCTGCCAGTATGAGGCTCATAAACTTATCTATGAATAGTGATCCGTGCCGGCCTAGGAACCTTAGTATAAGGTTACTGGATGCAAGGATAGGATATGCTAGTGCTATATTGATTACTGTGGCGGCTATTGCCGTTCCTAGCCCATAGATGTACTTGATGTATATGAGTGTGGTAATGGATCCGGGTCCTGCTAAGAGAGGTGTCGCCAGGGGAAATATTGCTACGCTAGTGCCTTGGCCTGTTGCGCCTAGGTTTATTTCGAAGATGCTTGATACTGCGTATATTAGGAGAATGAGTCCCGCTGCTATCTGGAAATCGCCTAGTGTAACTCCTAGTATTCCGAAGAGGTATTCTCCTAGTAGTGCGAAGCCTAGGAGCATGGCTAGCGCCGCTAACACGGCTCTTCTAAGTACTTCTTTGCGTGATGATGGCGGTACTTTGCTTATTATAGCTTGGTAGTATGGGATTATTCCGACTGGATCTAGTACTATGAAGAGCATTATGTAGGGTGTTGGATCTAGTGCTATTGTCGGCATTGCCTTCTCCTCTTGTTTGTTGGGGTACTTAAGTGTATCGTGTCAGGTGCCTGGTGATTTATCTTAGATTTCTTCGAGTAGTTGTGCTAGCCTGTGTATTCCTTCTCTTATTCTCTCGGGTTTTTCGCTTACGAAGCTTAGCCTGAGCGCGTATTTGTAGTGTTTGCTGAAGTAGGAGCCTGGTACTGTGGCTACTCCTTTTTCCTCTAATAGTTTTAGGCTTAGTTGTTCTGCGGTCATTGATTTAGGCTTGAGGTATTCTTCTAGGTTTAGGAATAGGAACATTCCTCCTTTTGGTCTGACGTATTCTGCTTTTGGCAGGGTTTTCTCTATTTCGCTTATCATGGCATCTCTCTTGCTCATGTAGATTTGTTTGACTCTTTCGATGTGTTCTTCTCTTCTTTTCCGGTCTGTGAGGTATATTTCTACTAGTCTTTGGGCTATTGCTGGCGTACAGTAGACTGTTTCTTGGACGACTAGTTTTACTCGTTGTATTATCCATTCGGGGCCGTAGGCGAATCCTAGTCTCCAGCCGGGTATTCCTGGATCCTTGCTGAAAGCGTTGAGCGCTATTACCCTGTCGGGGGCGTATTTGTATATGTAATGGTGTTCTCCTTCGTAGACTAGTGTTCTGTAGGCTTCGTCTACTATTATGTAGAATCCGTGTTTTTCTGCAAGTGAGGCTAGTCTTTCTGCTTCTTCTCGTGTTATTATTCGTCCTGTGGGGTTGTCTGGTGTGACGAGTATGACTGCTTTTAGCTTGTTTTCGCTAGCTATTTCTTCTAGTTTATCGAGGTCGGGCTTAAATCCCTGTTTGATATCTTCTACTATGTCTATTACGTTCACTCCGGCATAGTCTAGTAGTGGCCAGTATCCGAAGTACATTGGGTCGAATACGGCTACATTGTCGCCCTGTTTGAAGAGTACTGTGATTGCGGCGAATAGTGCTGATTGTCCACCGGCTGTTAGCGTTATTTGTTTCTCTCCTAGTTTTAGCCCGTGTTCCTCGAGCTCTCTTCTTATCGCTTCTAGCACCGTTTTTCTTCCTTGGGTCGGTGTGTAGGCGTAGAGCTTCATTGATTCTTCTAGGAGTTCTTCTGCGAGTTTTTCTCTAGCCCATCTGGGTGGGGGAATGCTTGGTTGTCCTGTGGATAGGAGTATGATGTCTTTTCCTTCTTGTTGTAGTTTTTCTTTTATGACGTCTATTTTTCTAGTTGGACTTTCTTTGAATAAGTCTACTCTTGTATTATAGTCGGGATTCATTGTCAAAGTAGTACACCTATGGTGTGTCTGGTGTCTGTCTTCCTCTTATTAAGTGTTGTGAGCTCGGCTTGTCATCCTATAAAAGTAGGTAGAAGGATGTTTCGTCATCGTATTATCCGTTTATTAGTATTATTATGGGTGCCCTTGATTCTTCCCCTGTGTATATTATTGCGGTGTTTGATTGGAGAGTTGCTTGTAGTTCTTGTACTGTTGTCTGGGTATTCTTCGTGTATATGGTTGTTCCATTGTATAGAATGGTTATAGGGTATTGAAGAGTTGTTAGATTTAGCCTAATAGCATGTATCGTGTAGGCTCGGATCGTATCCAGCGGGAATACTGTGGCTTTAGGGGTTGGCGTCGTGTTTGTTATGTGGATGTTTGAGGGTTCTCTTGTTATTGTTAGGGTTATATTCTGATTCTCGTTGTCTACGATTATGGTTATTGGTATACTCCATGGTAGCGGGAGTTGCTGTGGCTTTATTGTTCCAACGATTTCTATTGTATCTGTGTTTAATGTAGAGTTGGTTGTTGTCTCGAGATAGTATGATGTGTTTAGATAGAGTTGTGGCGGTATTGATAACGTTAGGTATAGGTCGATTGGAGTGCTTGTGGTTAATGCGACTTGATTCTTTACGGCTAGGTTCCATGTGCCTCTTAGAGTGTTGTTAGTTTTAACTTCAAGGTTTAGGTTGATCTTCTGGAATTTTTCGAGGAGACCTGTATATGCTTTAGTTGGAGGATCCTCTGGGAATGGTTTTGTAATGGCTGTTTTTATTATTGTTTGACCGTTTATTCTTCCTAAGTATGTTGTCTGTAGTGGAGGATCTATTCCTGTTATCTCTCTTATTCTTATGTTAAGATCTATTTGTCCTCCCAGCGGTTTATCTTGGCTCGCGTATGCCAGTAGGAGTATATTGTCGGCGGTGAATGTAATGGAGGCGTTGTTGTTTATGTATATGTAGGTGTATGTGAGCGATCCTGAGACTATTTTTCTCGTGAACTTGTAATATATAGAGCCACTGACCTGTGATGCGTATGGTATTATTAGTGTGGTGTCTTTTAGTCCTCCGTATGGTCGGAAGCTTACTCCGGAGTAGACCGCTTTTAGGTTCATCGACGCGTTTAGTTCTCCTAGGAAGCGTGTTATTGTATGGTTCGAGCCTAGCCTTATATAGAGTAATGATAGATCCTTGTATGTCGTTACTCCGATATATGCTGTTGTCCCGTTTACATCTAGAACTTGTATCTCTTGCCCTATGGTTATTCTACCAAGGTATGCGTTTTCTCGATATACATCAAAGGTCATTGACGAATTCGTTATAGAGAATCCTGGGGTGACTAGAGACAGACTTATATCCAGTGATTGGTTTACGAGTATTGTGCTGGTTGGTTGTCCTGTGTATGTTATAATTCTTGATAGTGTTTTTGTTATCGGGTCATAGTATTGAGTAGTTGTTGCCAGTGAATCTATACAGTCCTGATATGTATAGTCTCTTGATATGACTGCTCCGGACTCATCTATTATCATGATTTTTATCGGCTGGCACGTATAGTTATAGTCTATAGTAATTATAGCTTGCTGGCCGGGTGTTATTGATAGGTTTCGTGTCTCGATTATTCTCGTAGCTCCACTTGTTTTATCTAATACAATTATGAATTGTGGCGAAAGAGCTATTTGCGAGATTATTGTTATGTTTAATTTTCCCGTATTGGATGGATACGCTTGAATTATTATTGATGCTCCGAGAACTTCTAGTTTTTGCTCTTTCTGTTCTATTTGTTCAATAAGCTTTTTGTTGGCTGTATTTACCACCTGCATATATGTGGCTGCGAGTGACAATGTGATTATCGTTATTATCATGGCTCCTAGTAATTCGCTTAGTCCTTTTCTCATTCTATGTCCCGTGTCTTAGTTATTTCTGGTTAGGTGGGGGAGGGGGCATACTGGATATAATTACTGCTATTTTAGGAAAACGCTATTTTACTAGGTTAATCCTTTCCTTGTTTGTCTTGGGGAGTTTCTTTTCTTTAGGATGTATGTTAGGGCTATGATTCCGATCAGTCCTAGTAATAGTGATGCAGCTATGAGTTGTTCTATGTTGTTTTGCTCGGGTGATCCAGTGGTGTTGCTATTCGTGGTGGTAGTTTCTGTTGGTTGTTCTTGTATCACGATATTGTAGAATGCTATGAAGGGTACGTATCCTTGTAGACCTCCTACTATTAGGATGCTTTGATCGGTGGTGAGCGATGTTATGGAGACGTTGTCTTTTCCTGTTACAAGTATAGGGGTTACATTTGTATATGTCGAGATCAACGATATGGGTTCTGGTAATAGTACTCCATCGGTTACCTGGGTTGTCTGGTTGTACATGTATCCTGCTACGAGCAAGATATCATTGTTTAGGAACACGGAGTTTAAGAGAACTATACTTGTCTGGTTGATCTCTACTAGCCTTTGACCACTTGTGTTGTATATTATGAATCCTGGAGTATTCTTCGCGGTTCTTCCTAGTATAATGACTGTGCCATTATTATTGGTATCAATCCCTATTGGCTTAAAACCTATTATGGTTGTAAGTGGTCTAGGAGGTCCATTGAGGCTATCAATTGAGTATAGTGTAAGGTTATCTCCACTTGTGGCGTTAAGTGATAATACATATACCGTATCTGTTGAGGCTTTCGCGTCTAGGATCGCCTCGTCTCCCGATGATCCCCATACCAGCTCGCTTATTTTATTACCAGTAGATCCCAGTACTAGTAGTAGATTTTGATAACCATTAACTGGGTCTATCTTAGAACCATATATTATATAATTTCCATTGCTTATTATACAGCCATTTATAACTGAGCCAGAAGGTGCTGGATACCTAAACCCGGGGATCAGCCGGGATTCTGCAAGGTCATATATGTATTCTTCTATAGATGAGCCCCTGTAGAAGACAATGTCTAGAAGGGTGTTTGAGATTTTCTCCATGCAGAGGGGACTGCTTTCGTCAAATGTTCGTTTATCGATTTTATCGGTGGCAGCTTTGTCGACAATATATAGAATACTAGTGTGGTTTCCGCTATAGTACACTATTACGCCTACTTTGTCTCCTATGCTAGCTATAGATATTGGGATACCACGACAGCACACCTGTTCTTCGAGGAAGACACGCCCATTATAAACGAGATTAACAGAGATAGTGTCTTCAGCGGCAGAGACATTTATTGGTGGTGTAATTATCATACTTAGCATCAAAACTATTAGAGTAACCGTGGTTAGTAGCATTCTTCTCTGCTCCAATAGTAATCCCTCTCGATAAGATAACAGTCTACATGTATAGTAAAAATAAGCTAGCCTAGTATCCAGAATATTATATTGCTAATCAACCAGTATAGTATCCAGGATAATAGAGGTAAGCAGAGAAACCAAGTTGATGGGAAATGACGATGATCTCGCTGGCAGAGGAAACACTAATAGACAAGATCATGAAGGAAGGAATAAATGATCCCAGAATCGTTCTCGACGTGGATGCGGCGAGGGAAGAAGCCCTGAAACTGCTTGAGCAGCTTAAAGGGTTTGACGCAAACAAAGCTGATCTTGATAACGATTTACCACCCGTAGTCATAGTCCGTGGCTCGAAATTCATCGCCTATATCGTGGTGCTTAGCCCTGGCTATCTACTCACAGGAAGAGAATCTTACAGGATTATTACGGAGCTTATCCCTTATC